>JASEHK010000068.1:0-6936 GCA_030018875.1 Endomicrobiia bacterium
TTTCAGCATCCCTTAAAGAACGAGCAACTACAAAATACTTAATGCGTTTGTATTAATACCTGACTACTAACCCCTATCTACTGTTTTTAATGGCTTCGAGTATTTTCTCGGGAATCGCCGGCAGGCTTTTTATTCTTATTCCGACAGCGTCATATATAGCGTTCGCCACGGCGGGCGCCACCGATATCAGGGGGGGTTCGCCGAGACCTTTTGCCCCGTACGGCCCGTCGGGAAACTCTTTTTCGACGATGACGGGTATAATCTCGGGCGGCGCGTCAACGGATGTCGGTATGGTGTAGCCGCTGAAATTGGGGTTGAGCATAACGCCGTTTTTCACGATGAGGTTTTCCATCGTCGCATAGCCGGCTCCCTGCAACGCTCCGCCCTGTATTTGGCCTTGGGCAAGCATCGGGTTGACGGCGCGGCCTATGTCGTGCGCGCCGACTATTTTGAGTATTTCGACCTCGCCGGTGAGCGTGTCCACTTCTATCTCGACGGCCGTCGTCGAAAAAGTATAGACGATGTAGGCGTCGCCCAGCCCCGTCATCGGGTCGAAGGTCGTGCCTTTCTCCGTCCACCATCCGTCGTAGGTCAGATTGACGCGTTCCGCGTGACATTTTTTTACGGCTTCGGCGTAGGGTATTTTTTTTCCGGTGGCGCCGCGCCGTGGATCTCGATCCACGGCCCCGCCTCCGACGACGTAAAACCCGCCATCGGCGGTTACCGCCGCGCGCGCTTCGGCTCCGGCCATTTCTCTTACAATGGGGTCTATGCGCGAGCGTATCGCTTTGCATGCGTCGAGTATGGCGTTGCCCGACATTACCGTCGTGCGCGAGGCCACCGTGGGGCCTGAATCTGGCACGCGCGAGGTGTCGGGTTCTATTACGTCCACGAGCGCGTATGGCGCGCCTAATCCCTCGGCGGCAATCTGAGAGAGAACTGTGCGGGCGCCCTGTCCCATATCCGTGTTGCCGACGGCGACCGTCACCGAGCCGTCCTGCTGGATTTGCACGTGCGCGCCGGCCTTGGCCAGAAATCTTCCGCCCGCGCCGAGGCACACGCCGTATATCGTCGAGGCCATTCCCACGCCGCGCCTTATGTATTTTTTCGAGTAAGAATTATTTTTTTTCGCCGATGAATTTCTTTTTTCGCCCCACTTTATTTCCGCCGCCGCCTTCTCGATGGTTTCGGCGAGACCGCAGGACGGCCCGACTTTCTGGTTCGTTATCGTCAACGATTCGGGTTTGAGGGCGTTTTTGAGGCGCAATTTGAGCGGGTCCATTGCGAGTTTTTCGGCGAGTTCGTCAATGAGCGACTCATTGGCGAAGTTTATCTGAGGCTGGCCGAATCCGCGGAACGCCCCGCAGGGAACCTTATTGGTGGCGACCGCATAGGTTTCGACTTTTACGTCGGCGATGTCGTAAGGGCCGGCCGCGTGAATTGTGCCGCGCCACAAAACTATGGGGCTCAGTGTCGAAAATGCTCCGCCGTCGAGAATGTAACGGACTTTGGCGGCGAGGATTTTGCCGTCGCGCGAGGCGCCGTATTTTATCTCGGCGTATCCCGGATGCCGCTTGGACATTGAGACGAAATCTTCTTCGCGGTCGTATATTATTTTTACGGGACGCTTCGTTATATAAGCGAGCATCGCCGTGTGTCCGGCGACTATCGAAGGCACATCTTCCTTGCCGCCGAATCCGCCGCCGGTCGTGGTCTGGATTATGCGCACGCGATTCTGCGTGTATCCCAAAATGTCCGAAACCGCGTTCAACACGTAAAAAGGGCACTGCATCGAGCCGTGCACGACCATCCCCGTGTCCGTCGGGGCGGCCATCATTCCCTGCGTTTCAAGATACGCATGTACCTGATAATTTGTGGTGTAAACTCCTTCCACCACCGCGTCGCATTTCTCGAATGCCGCCTCGGCGTCGCCCTTTGTCACAACGAATTTTCTGAATATATTGTCGTCGCCGTAGATTTTCGGAGCATTTTTTTTGATGGATTCCAGCGGGTCGTAAACGGCCGGGATGGGACGGTATTTTATTTTGACGAGTTTGGAGGCTTTTCTTGCCGCGTCGAGAGTGTCGGCCGCGACGAGCGCGATGGCCTGGCCGCGGAACTTTACGGTGTCTTCCGCCAGAAAAGGATAATCCGGAAGAACGAGCGGCACGATGTTTTTTCCGGGGATATCTTTGTGAGTGTAAACTCCGCGCACCCCCGGGATTTTAAGGGCGGCGCGGATGTCTACGGAGAGTATTTTCGCGTGGGTTTCGGATGAACGCGCCGTGGCGCCAAAAAGCATATCGGCCCTGGTGTAGTCGTCAACATACTTGGCTCGGCCGGTAACTTTGTCGCGCGCGTCTTTTCGTATAAAAGATTTGCCTATGCTGTCCATTGATTTTGTGAAATTCTACAATATAATATCGCAACTGTCAACTTTGGGGAAGGGAGAAGGGTGAAGGGGGAAGGGGAAAGAATCGTCTCCCGTCTCACTTTGACAAGCGGGTTGAATTTTATATAATGATTTCCGATGTCGAGACATAAATCCCGGAGGGGAAAAATGAAAAGATTTCGTTTAGCTTTTTTCGTTGCCGTTTTTGCCTTGCTCGGCGCTGCATGGTCTCGCGTTTCCGCCCAGGATGGCGCGGCCAAAACGTCCCCGCCCGCGCGCGGCGTTTCTTCCGGAACTCAAAATCCGACGCACCCCGTCGCAAAAGGCGACACTCTATGGCGCATAACCCAATCGGCTTACGGCGATCCTTTTCTGTGGCCCAGCCTTTGGGAGGTCAATAAGTCCACGGTTTCCAACCCTCATTTGATTTATCCCGGGCAGGTTCTCGCAGTCCCTTCAAAAGAAGACATCAAGAAAATAAAGTTCACCGGCGCGCCGCCTGCCGCGCCTATGGCCGTCGCCCCGTCCGCCGATAACATTTCGGCGTCGCCGAGCGTTCAGGAAGTTTCCGCGCCTTTGGCGTCTTCCGTCGAGACCGCCGTGTCGTCGCCTGAGCCGGCGCCGGCGTCCGAAACCCCGTCCGCCGTCGAGAGCGCTTCCCCGTCCAGTAATGAACCGAGCGCGCCTATGGTTGCGGCGCCGAGCGCTGAATCTTCATTGGACGCCCCCAAGAGCGCTTCAGGCGAATCGCCCGCGACTTTCCGCGGCCACCGACGCAGCGCCGCCCGCGTAGTCGAGGCCTCTTTTGCTCCCGACGGCGTAGTTGCCGGCGTCAAAGAAGACAAACTTTTAGTGTCTCAGGGCGACATCGTTTATCTCGACTTTCCGTTCGCTAAACCCGTCGTCGGCGCACGCATGGGCATTTACAGAAAAATGGGCCGTGTGCGTAATCCGTCCGACGGAAGACATATGGGCGAAGAGATAGTAAGGATGGGAACCCTGGAGATAATCGAGGTATCCTCCGAAGGCGGAGCCGCCGCGGCCCGAATACTCGCCTCCCGCGACCCCATTCGGATAAAAGACTGGGTTCTCGTCGAGAAATGAAATTTTTAGTCGTTGTGATAGCATTGCTCGCGGCTTCTTTTTACGGTGTCAGGCACGCGCTCAACTCGCCGGAGTTTTACGAGTACGTTTTTTCCAAACCTGAGTTATCGCCCAAGTTCTGCTATTATTACGGAATGGCTCTGGAACAATCCGGCAGAGCGCGCCGCGCCGAGGTTTTTTACGAAATAGTCGTATCCACTTATCCCAAACACCATCTGGCGCCCGGCGCGCTTGTTAAAATTGCCGATATCAAAAACCAAGAGTTCCGGCGCGCCGAGGCGCTCGAACTTTACAGGCGTTTCGTCGCGGATTATCCCGATGACCCGCGCGCGCCCAGAGTCAATAAGAATATCGAAATTATTTTAAGCAGGTAAGAAAGTGAAATGATAAATCGAGCGCTTATATCCGCGGCTTCCGCGGCTTTTTTTATATCGGCGACGCTCGCGGTTTTTTCGCCGGAGGCGCTCCGCGCTTCCGGGATATTCAGCATAAGGGCGGCGTCCTCGGGAAGCGACAGGGAGCGCGCCGAGAGTCTCTGCGAATATTTGTTGAGCCGCGGCTATCCGGCCTACATAGTTTACGAGGATTCCTGCGAAGTCCGTTCGGGTCCGTACGATACGTTCGAATCGGCGGATGCTCACCGCGCCCGTATGATAGCCGAGGACAAGCTCGCTGCCGAGATTCTGGACGAAAGCGCCCTGCCTCAGCATGATGAGGCGCCTGCCGCCGGAGATTATCTTCCCGGGCGCGATGTCGGGTCATCGGATTTTGCGGCTTACTCCGACTCAACCGCCAAGAAGATAATAGAACTGAGCATTGATCTCTTCGGGCATCCCTACAAATACGGCGGACAGTCCGTCGGCAAGGGCATAGATTGTTCCTACTATGTGCAAAGAATATTTTCCGAGCTCTCTGTTCGTCTTCCGCGCACGGCCGCCGAGCAGTTCAAGGCGGGCGCGGCGCTCTCTTCCGAGTCCGACCTTCGCGTGGGCGACCTTGTTTTTTTCAAAAAAACATATTGGCGCGGAGTCAATCGCAGGCGCGTGCCGTACACGCGGATAAACCACGTCGGTATCTACATCGGCGACGGAGAGTTCATACACGCCACCATAAATGTCAAAAAAGTGACCATATCAAATCTCTCCGAGCCGTATTACCTAAAAAGATACGCCGGAGCCCGCAGACTTCTTTAGGGGAGCGCGCGGTTTCGATATTCGGGATACGCAATAATGATGATGACATTCTCGAAGTTCGTCAAGAAGACCATCGAAGACAGGCATCTGAGCGCTCGCCGCGTGGCCCGCGCCGCCGGCATAGACCCGTCATTTTTTTCAAAGATACTTTCGGGCAAGAGAAGCCCTCCGTCCGACGAGAAAATACTCAAAAGACTTGCCAAGGCATTGGGCGCCGACCCCGTCTATATGGTGTTTCTGGCGGGTAGAATTCCCGATGAGTTCCGCGAAATGTTCCTCAACGAAAGTTTCATATCATCCCTACGCCGCGCCGCCGGTTCGCAGTCGGTACCGTCGGCGTCAAAACAGCCCGAGCGATCCCAACGCCCAATAGCATCGCCCCGCCCCGAAACCCCGCCGCCCGGTGATGAAGTGATGCCCAGTTTAATTGATATGCCCGCCCCGCCGCGTCTGCATCAGAAAGCCCATGAAGATATAAGCGAAGATCTTTTGTGACCTCGGCAAAATAAATAGTAAGCAGTGAATTAGTGATTACGTGTCTTGAAAGTGGACGAAGTGAACGAATGATGAATAGTGATAAAGACAGAATTTTCAGGCTGGCTTTGGTTTTGTCCGCGGGTATCGGACGCTTGGCGCGCGCGCGTCTCACTAAAGAAGGGGCATTGGGAGTTTCGGCCGAAGAATTGGCGCGGGATTTCGGGATTGCTTCCGACGCGGCTTCGCGGTTTGCGTCGGGCGAATCTCTTGTCGCCGCTCAAAAAGAGTTCGCAAATGCCGAACGCCTCGGCGTGAACATTATATTTCCCGGAGACGAGGACTGGCCGCCGGCGCTCAAGGGCATGAGCGACGAGCCGGAAGTTCTTTATGTCAAGGGAAGTTTCAGCCCGTCGGATTTTTTCTCGGTGGCCGTGGTCGGTAGCCGCCGCGCGACGGCCTACGGGCTTGCGGCCGCCCGCAAGATAGCTTTCGGGCTCGGAGAATTGGGAGTGGCCACGGTCAGCGGGCTTGCCCGCGGAATAGACACTCAGGCGCACAGAGCGTCGCTTGAGGCCGCAGCGCGCACGATAGCGGTGCTCGGCAACGGTCTCTCATCGTGCTATCCGTCGGAGAACGCCGGCCTCGCCGCTGAAATCTCCGACGGCCGCGGCGTTGTCGTCAGCGAATATCCGCTGGACAGGTTCCCCGACAGATACACTTTTCCCAGGCGAAACAGGATAATCGCGGCGCTGTCTCTCGCCACCGTCGTCGCGGAGGCCGACGAAAAATCGGGCGCTCTGATAACGGCCCGCTGCGCCGCCGCCGAGGGTAAGGATGTTTTCGCCATCCCCGGGCCGATTTTTTCAAATACATCGGCGGGCACTCACGCGCTTATAAAGTCCGGCGCCAAGTTGGTGCATTCGGTCTCGGACATCGTGGATGAAATCTCGCATCTGGCCGACTGGGTTGCGCATAGTCCGGCCTCCGGTCGGTATCAGGCGGCTTCCGGCAAAAAGACGCTCGCCGCGCCTATGGCAGCGTCTCCGTCGCCGACGGCAAATCTCGCGCCGCCCGAGAAAAAGATAATGGAAGCGCTTAAACCCGGCATCGCCGGAGTATCAATAGATTTTTTGGAGCACGCGACCGGTATACGCGCCGGCGAACTGTCCGGCCTGCTCGTCGGACTTGAAATCAAAGGAGTCATACGCGCCCTGCCGGGCAAACATTACGTCCCGGTTCGGGCGGTTTGAAACAACATGGCCAAAAACGTTCTCATCGTCGAATCTCCGACCAAAGAAAAGACCATCAAAAAATATCTCCCGAAGAATTTTATCGTGGCGAGTTCCTACGGCCACGTGCGCGACCTGCCAGCAAAGTCGTTGGGCGTTAAAATCGCCGACGGCTTTCGCCCCGAGTACGTCTGGCTACCCAAGGCCAAGAAAAACGTGGCCCATCTCAAAAAACTCGTGTCCGGCGCGGCCGACGTATATCTGGCCACGGACTTCGACCGCGAAGGCGAGGCGATAGCGTGGCACATCGCCGACGGGCTTGAAATCCCCGAATCCAAAATCAAGCGCATCACTTTTCACGAGATAACCAAGGAGGCGATACTCAAAGCCCTCAAATCTCCCCGAGGCATTGACGTTTCTTTGGTGGACGCTCAGGCCGCGCGGCGCATTTTGGATCGTCTCGTCGGATACAAACTCTCCCCGCTTTTGTGGAAAAAAATAGCGGGGGGCTTGTCGGCGGGCAGAGTCCAGTCGGTCGCGC
>JASEHK010000068.1:6946-7437 GCA_030018875.1 Endomicrobiia bacterium
TCCGTCTCATCGTCGAGCGCGAGGCCGAGATAGCGGTATTCAAATCCGAGGATTATTGGACGATAAGGGTGTCATTGAGGCGTTTTGTCGCCCCGTCGTCGGAAATCTTCGACGCCGCCCTCACTAAGATAAACGGAGAAAAAATCGAAAAGGAAACTACGCACAAACTCTTCGCCGGTCCGTATAAAGTCAGAACGAGTCTGCTCGACGACGAGAGTGTCCTTGCCGCTCACATAGAAAAAATCAAAAGCTCTTCCTTCTCGGTTTCGAACGTCGAGAAAAAAAGACAGGAGCGAAGAGCGTATCCGCCGTACGCCACGAGCACGCTTCAGCAAGACGCCTCCCGACGGCTCGGCTTTTTCGCCAAAAAAACCATGTCGGTCGCTCAGTCTCTTTACGAGGGAGTGGACATAGGCGGCGAGACGGCCGGACTCATCACATATATGAGAACGGACTCTCTGCATGTGGCATCCTCCGCGCGCGCGGAGGCG
>JASEHK010000069.1 GCA_030018875.1 Endomicrobiia bacterium
GCGGCCTCCGTAAGCGCGTCCTTGACGCCCAATTTCTTTTCGGCGCGCAGACGTATCGTGTAATCTACGTAAACGATGGCGTTATTTACGACGATACCAACGAGCATCACCAACCCGATGAACGATGCGACGTTAAGCGTCTGTCCGGTAAGGAAAAGTCCCCATAGAACGCCCACTATGGCGAAAGGCACCGCGAACATTATAATGAAAGGATCGCGGAACGATTCGAACTGCGCGGCCATAACCATATAGGTAAGCAGCACCGCCAAAAGAAACGCCGCGAGCAAGTCACGGAAAGCGTCCCGCTGTTCCTTGACGCTGCCGGCGAACTCGATGTAAATGCCCGGAGGAAGCGCTATCTTTCTTATTTCTTTCTCGGCGGCGGCAGCGACATCTCCCAAACTCCTGCCGAGCACGTTGGCGTCAACGCTCAGGAACCGCTGCTGGTCTTTTCTGGCGATGGCCAAAGGACCGGCGGCCAGTTCCGCCGAGACGAGGTCTTTTACCAAAAAATTCCTTCCGTCGGGCGTTTTGACCGACAAATCGAGAACGTCGCGGATGTCGCGACGGTCTTCCGGAGCAAGCCGCACGAAAACGTCATACTCGTTTTTCCCCTCGCGGTATCTGGTGGCCGTCCGTCCGCCGAAGGCGATGTTGAGCGTGTCCGCCACGACGGAAGGTGGTATGCCCAAGGCCGCGAGTTTGGGTCTGTCGGTTTTAAGTTGATATTCAAGTTTGCCGCGCTCGCGACTTACCGAAACATCAACGGCGCCGGGCGTGTTTTCCAAGATATTTTTTACTCTTTCGGCCAGAAGGTCGGTGGCCACTATATCGTATCCTATTATCTCGACGGAAAGCGGCTTCTTCGCCCCGCCGAAGTTCATCGCATTCCCCATCCGAAAATCCATCTTCCACGGCCCCGGTATTTGGGCGAACCTGCGGCGTAAAATCTCGACCAGCGCCTTGTCCGACCGCCTTTTGTTTTTTTCTTTGAGCCGCACAGACATCTCTATTATATGCGAGCCCTCCTCCTGCATACCGCCGCCGCCGAAAGGACTTTTGCCCGTCATAGAGAATATGACTTCGCGTTCTTTGTCGAGAATCCGGCCCGCCTCGCCGATGAAACGCGACGCGAAATCATCGCTGACGGCAAGCGGAGTATTGACCGGCATTTTTATTATTGTCTGAAAGAATCCTGAGTCCTGCTCCGGCAAAAACTCGGCGCCGATAAAAGGAAACAGCGCGAGCGAGATTATGAATATCGCCGCCGAGACCAAGAGCGTTTTTTTTCCGTCGGGCGAGGGCGTATTTGAGTATATTCAAAACGGCCGATGATACCGAGCCGAGCAGACGCTCCATATATTCTTCGAGTCGCGCCCTCAACGGATGCCGCCGCGCCGAAGCGTCTCTTTTTTTGATGACTAAAGCGGCGAGCATCGGGCTTAATGTCAGCGATATCGAAAGCGATATTAAAAGCGTTATCGAGATGACGGAACCCAATTGCTTGAACAAAATACCGACGAGACCGCCTGAAAAAATCAGAGGGAGAAAGACGACCACCGTCGTAAGCGTCGAGGCGCTGACCGCCAGCCCCACTTCGGAGGCGCCGTTTACGGCGGCGTCCGCGGCGGATTCGCCGTACTCTTCTCTGCGACGGACAATGTTCTCAAGCACCACGATGGCATTGTCCACGACCATACCTATGGCTATGGCTATTGAGGAGAGCGACATTATATTTATGGTGTATCCCATAAGATAAAGAAAAAGAAATGACACGACCAAAGAAATGGGAATCGTCACGAGTATCACAATGCTTGAGCGCAGATTGAAAAGAAAAAGATAGGTGACGAGCACGACGAGAAGCCCGCCGATGAGAACTGAACTCGTCAAACTTGATATGGTGCGCTTGACGTCGTCGGCGAGGTTGTAGGCGATGATAAGATTTACGTCCGGAGGCAGCCGCTTCTTGAGCAACTCCAACCGGGCGGCGACGCCGTCGGCCACTTTTACGGTGTTGGCGCCGGCGCGTTTCTGGATTATCATCAGCGCGGATTTTTTTCCTTCCTGGCGGGTTATCATCATCGGCTCGGCGAAAGAATCCGAGACATCCGCCACGTCTTTCAGGAATATCGGCCGCCCATGATAATTGCCTATCAGAGTATCCCCGACTTCGCGCACGTTTTTGTACTCCGCGGGAAGCCGCAGGAAAAACGATTGCCCCCCGACGTTGAGGTCCCCGGCCGGAATCGTCAGGTTGTGGCTGCTGAGCGCCTGCGTTATCTGCGCAATGCCCACATTGTATGCTTCGAGCCGTCTGCGACTGACGTTGACGCGAATCTCTCGCGTCTCTCCGCCAATCACAAAAACATTGCCTATGCCGCTGACTCTTTTGAGCGGCTCGGCGACGTCGTCGTTGAGTATCTCGTTGAGACGGCCATAACTCCCGTCCGCGGAAGCCGTAAGAAACATAACCGGCATCTGGGAGAGGTCGAACTTCAGAAGAACCGGAGTTTCGGCTCCGGAAGGCATAAATCGCTTGGCGAACTCTAATCGCGCGCGGACGTCGTTGGCGACTTCGTCGAGGTTCACGCCCCAGTCGAAAAGAAGGCTGACTATGGACATATTCTCGACGGAAGACGAGCGTATCTCCTTCAAGCCCGGAACTATCCCGAGCATGGATTCGATGGTGCGCGTTATCTGGTTTTCGACGTCCTCGGGGCCGGCGCCCTTGTAGGTCGTCGTTATGGTTATGGCCGGATATGTCATTTCGGGCATTATGTCGAGAGAAAGTTTAGTCAACGCGACGACGCTCAATACCACTATGGCCAGATACGCCATCGTGGTGGCTACGGGTCGGCGAACGCTGAAACTCGGGAGTTTCATTGGTTTTTCTCCTTAACGAGTAGACAGGCAACAGTATACCGGAGTCGGGATGCGGAACGATAATACAAAACTCCGTCCTATTTGTCCGGACACACGCCCTCGGCGCAGACATTTACCTTGTCTCCGTCGGACAGACCGTATTGTCCGAGGGTGATGACTTTGTCGCCGTCGGACAGACCGTAAAGTATTTCTATTATGTTGACGCCGGCTATGCCGGTGCGCACTATCTTCCTACGGGCCACTCCGTTGTCAACAGTGAATACTTCGTTGTCCCCGCCGGGATTGAACATCACAGCCGAACGCGGCGCCACGAGAGTCCGCGGACGGTTGCGCACAAGGATCTCGACTTTGGCGAACATCCCGGGGCGGATAATTCCGTCGGGATTTTCGGCCGATATCTCAACTGCGCTCGTGCGTGTGACGGAATCAAGCGCCCGGCTTATATTTTCGACGCGGCCGCCGAAAGTTCTGGACGGATAACTGTCTAAGTAAAACTTCGCGGACTGTCCCGAAGTTATCTTTATTATGTCCTTCTCGGAGACCTGCACCACCACCTTTATTCTTTCCGTGGATGATACCTCGGCCACGGGCGAAGCCGGAGAGACCGTTTCGCCGGGGCTTGAAAAATATCTGGTGATTATGCCGTCGAGCGGACTCTTGATTTCGGCCAGCGCCATTTTATATCCGAGGCGGGCATGACGGTCGGAGTGATAAATGCGCCCCCACGCGAACAGAGGCTGGCTGACGGCGAGTTGCCCCGTGTAAAGGTCGGTCGCCGTCATCGCAGGACTGAAGTTCTCCGCCAAAAGCGCCGCCGCCGGGCCGGATATTTTTATCTGCGGGTCGCTAAGTTTCGTGTAGTTGGCGACGAGCGTGACTTTGGGCAAAAAGCCGGAGAAGCCCTCGTAAACCCTGCCGGACGCTTCGTTCAAGGCCTCTTTAGCCGCTTTGAGCTCGAATGCTCTTTCGAGGGCGAGCGACACCGCTTTTTCTTCGGTTATCTCAGCCGCGCGAGCGGGACAGTAAATCATAAGCGCCGCGACGGCCCCGGCGAACAGCATTCCGATTTTCATGACGAAACCCGCCTTTTTATTCCATTGAGGAAAATATCGAATATCATTCTGTGCGGAATATTCTGGCATTCTATATCGTGCTCGAACTGCCTGTGCGCCAGTCCGCTGATGAGCGCGATGAACATCGCCGCCACAATTCGCGGCGGATATTTTTCGAACTCCCCGGACTTTACGCCTTTTGCGACGACGCGCTCGAGCATTTCGAGCACCTCGTGATTTTTTTCGCGCAGTTTGTCCCGCACGCGTTTCGACATAGGCAGTTCACTGGCAAGCGCCATAAATATGTTTCTGTGCTCCGCGAGCGTATCCGAAATTTTTCCGAGAAAATTGAACAGCGTTTCCGAGGACGTTGCCGCGGGAGAAGAAACCAGAGCGCTTTCGGCGACTTTCCTCATTCGGCCGAGAATCTCAAAAAAAACCGCGAAATACAAATCATCCTTGCTCTTGTAATAAAGGTATATGGTGCCCTTGGCGACGTCCGCGGCGCGGGCGATTTCATCCACGGGGGAGGCGTAGTAGTCCTTTTTGTTTAGGATTTTGATAGCGGCCGCAAGTGTCTTTTCTTTTGTGACGGCGCTGCGGGCGGCGGAACGCTCGGCGCGGGAAACGTTTTTTGTCTTTTTCATATTACCCCTTACTTCCCTCTCCCCACTTCCCTCTCCATAACAATGACTGACTGGTCAGTTCAATTGTATAAAAAATATATGACGATGTCAATACCCCGCCAAAAATAGTAAATAGTGGCGAATAGTAAAAGAGTGAAAGAGTAAAACAATAGATTAACCGGACACCTGTGTTTCACCATTCACCCTTCACACTTCACCCTTCACCCTTCACTATTTACTATGTCACCGCTATTTATATATAATACTCGCATAAACAGGACAGGCGGGGCATATGCTTTAACCCGCCCGGGCACGGGAGCGGCCTCATGAAAAAAAACATTGATATTATCATCGGCGTTGCGCTGACACTTATCGTGTCCGTTTTTTATCTGGCCGATTTTTCGGCGCTCAAAATACTGGAATTAAAAACTTACGACTGGCGCGCCCAGCTCAAGACCGACGATCCCCCCGGCGAAGTCGTGATAGTCGCCATAGACAATGAAAGCATCTCAAGAATAGGACGATGGCCGTGGCCGCGCTCCGTCGCCGCCGAACTGCTCGAAAAATTAAACGCCGCCGGTCCCAGGGTGATAGGCCTTAACGTTCTTTTTTCGGAACAGGAGCGGAACCCCGGCCTTGCGGAAATAAAGGAACTCAAAAACAGGCTCGGCGCCGAGGCCGGTCAACGACCGGCCGAACGCTCTTACGCGAAAAAAATCGTGGCCGAACTCGAATCTCTCGAAGCTCGGTTAGACAACGACACAAAACTCTCGGCGACAGTGGCGTCCCTCGACAATCTCGTGCTCCCGATGTACTTCACCCTCTCTGCGGGAGGGCCGCTTCCTCCGGAGGATATACTTGCCAAAATAGCTTCCAGCGGCGTGGATTTCCCCGGCAATATGATGCCCGAGGCATCGGGCCTCACCGCGCCGATAGGACAATTCCTCGCCCCAAAAGCGCTCGTGGGTCACGTCAATATATATCCCGACGCCGACGGAGTTGTCCGCGCGGAAATGCCTTTCATAGATTTCCAGGGCAAACTATACCCGTCATTCGCCCTCGCCACGGCTCTCAAATACCTTAACTTGATGCCCGACGCGCTGTTCCTGACACCCTCGGAGCTCAAGATAGGCAAACGCGGCTCACTGCTTTTCGACGAGCGCGGGTTTATGCTGCTGAGCTATTACGGCGGATACAAGACATTCCCCTATTACAGCGCGCATGAGATTATCGAGGACAAAATATCTCCCGAAACCTTCCGCGATAAGATAGTCCTCGTCGGAAACACGGCCACGGGCGTGGCGGATTTCAACGTTACTCCTCTTGCGCCCGCCGTCCCTGGGATAGAAATAATCGCCACGACCATAGAAAACGCCCTGCACTTTCGGTTCGTGCGCAGACCTGATTGGGCATTTGTTGCGGAGTTGGCGGCCATCCTGCTTATCGGCGTCTACATCAGCATAGTCCTGCCGAAGATGCGCGCAAAGTTCGCGGCCATCGTTTCCGGCGGAGCGTTCGCGTTATTCCTCGTCGCGGGCATTTATTTTTTCGCGGCGCAGAGCCTGTGGCTTAAAATATCTTATCCATTGTTTCTCATAGCGTCGGGATACCTTCTGATAACATCAAAAAAGTTTCTTATCACCGAGCGCAGGAAAGAACTCGTTGAGGCCGACTCCATAGAGACGAACAAAATGCTCGGTCTGTCCTTCCAGGGGCAGGGAATGCTCGATATGGCTTTTGAGAAGTTTCGCAAGTGCCCGCTCGACGACGCGATGAAAGACCTGCTTTACAATCTGGCTCTGGACTTCGAGAGAAAACGACAATATAACAAGGCGATGTCAGTGCTTGGACACATCGAAAAAATAGACCCCAAGTTCAAAGATATCGCGGAGAAAATAAAGAATCTCAGGGACGCCTCGGAAGGTAAAGTCGGCGCAGGCGGGCTCGGCAAGAAGCCCGATGCGGGCGGCACCGTCATAGTCGAGGGAGCGTCTCAGACCCCTACGCTGGGAAGGTACGAAGTATCCAAGGAACTCGGCAAGGGAGCGATGGGAATAGTTTATCTCGGAAAAGATCCTAAAATCAACCGCACCGTCGCCATAAAAACGCTGCAGTTCGATTCGGACCTCGACGAAGCGCAACTCAAAATGGTCAAGGAGAGATTCTTCCGCGAAGCCGAATCGGCGGGGATGCTCAATCACCCGAACATCATAACCATATATGACGCGGGCGAGGACTACGACATTTCCTACATCGCCATGGAGCTTCTCGACGGAGACGACTTAAAGAAAAACTGCGACAAGCAGAACCTTTTGCCGGCGCGGCGGGTCGTGGACATAGTCGCAAAAGTCGCAAACGCCCTCGAATACGCGCACAAGCAGGGCATAGTGCACCGCGACATCAAGCCCTCCAACATTATGATACTCAAAGACGGGACGGTCAAGGTTACGGACTTCGGCATAGCGCGCATAACTTCGTCGAGCAAGACGGCCACCGGCACGGTTCTTGGCACGCCGTCGTATATGTCTCCGGAGCAGATAGCCGGCAAAAAAGCCGACGGCAGGGCGGACATATTTTCGCTGGGCGTTACCCTTTACGAACTCTTGACCGGCGTCAAACCTTTCGAGGGAGAATCTATAGCGCAACTGCTGTTTCAGATAACCCAGGCCAAACACCCCGACCCCAAACAATACAATCCCGCGATTACGGACGCGCTTCGAGACATCCTCGACAAGGCGCTCGAAAAAGACCCTGAAAAAAGATACCAGAACGCGGGCGAGATGGAGAAAGACCTTCTTGCCGCTCTCGAAGGATTGCCGATATGAAAATAGCCGCC
>JASEHK010000006.1:0-14504 GCA_030018875.1 Endomicrobiia bacterium
GTGCGATTTTGCCGCGAAGTTTTCTCCTCTGGCGCGGCCCTCCGACGCCGATCCGTTTCTCGTCGAGAGATTCGAACTTTTCATAGCTTCGCAGGAGGTCGCAAACGCCTATTCGGAACTCAACGACCCCGCGTTGCAGAAAAAAAACTTCGACCGCAAAAAATCCGGCCGCGACGACGACGAGGCCGCTCCCTGCGACGACGATTATGTCGCGGCGCTGGAACACGGAATGCCTCCGGCGGGAGGACTCGGCATAGGCATAGACCGCCTGGCTATGCTGCTTTCCGGCGCTTCGTCCATAAGAGAAGTAATCCTTTTTCCCACGCTGAAACCCCAATAGGCCGCCAGTCCCTTGGTGGAACACCCGGCGCTTTAAGTCCATCCGCGTCCGCGAATCTTATAAAAAGTAGAGGGGAGAAGGTAGACGAGAGATGGAAAAAAGGACAATTAAACCTTCCACCTTCTCCCTTCTGGCATCCCCCGTCTTTATATGAAATATAATCTGCCTTCCGAAATCCATTTGGCGCCCGAAATCTATCTGGCTTTGAAGTTTATCGGAGTGCGCAAGAAAAGCTTTTTCGGAGCGCTCACCCTGGCCATCGCCGTCGGCGGGGTGGCGCTGGGCGTGGCGTCTCTTATCATAACGCTGGCCGTTATGAGCGGTTTCCAGACGGAAATCCGCTCCAAGATAATCGGCTTCAACCCCCACGTGATAGTGTTTTCTCCGACGACACCGTCCGCGTCCGAAAAGATATTGTCCGTAAAAGGCGTCGTTTCCGCCAGACCGTTCGTATGGTCGCAGGCGGTAATCCAGTCCAAGGCGGCGACGTACGGCGCGGCCATCAAGGGGATAGACGACGAAACCACCTCGGAATTGAAGGAAGGCGAGGTCAAGCCCGGCCGCGAACTGGCGCGCTCCATCGGCGTTTCCGTCGGGGATGATATCGCGGTTTTCTCCGGAGCCGATGGCGGCGGATTCGGGGCAATGCCGCGCATTACGAAGCTTAAGGTCGCGGGATTTTTTGAAACCGGCATGCACGAGTACGACGCCAATGTAGCCGTCGCGAGTCTGTCCACCGCGCGGCGGGCGCTCGGCCTCAAGGGCGACGATGTTACGGGGCTGGGTCTTACCGTCGCCGATCCCGACGCGCCGACCTTGGTCGCGCGCGGGATAATATCCCGAATCCCGACGGCTCAAATCAGAACATGGCAACAGATGAACAGAAATCTTTTCGAGGCGCTAAAACTTGAGAAGATAATGATGTTCATAATTCTTACGCTGATAATAATCGTGGCGGCATTCAACATCGTGTCCAACCTTACGCTTTTCGTTTCCCAGAAATCGCGCGACATAGGAGTGTTGAAATCTCTGGGTATGAGTCCGTCTTCCGTTTCGGGTGTGTTTTTGTGCCTCGGCGCGCTACTTGGAGCGGTGGGGACATTCGCCGGTTCTGTCGTCGGACTTGCCATCTGCGCCGCGCTCAAAAAATATGATATAATCAGGTTTCCCGCGGATGTCTATTTCATATCGAGACTTCCGGTCAGGGTCGTCGCTTCGGACGTTCTTTGGACGGTTTGTGTAAGCCTGCTTATAACGATTTTGGCCACGCTCTTGCCGGCCCGAAAGGCCGGCGCCATGAGTGCGGCTGATATATTCCGGTATGGATAATTTCCGTTAAACTCAAATGATTGAAAAATAATGACCCCGCAAATAATATATCGGACCAAGTCGCTCGCCAAAACTTATAATGACGACGGCGCTCCCGTGGACGTTTTGCGCGGCATAGACATCGAGGTCGCCGCCGGAGAGTCCGTGGGCGTAGCAGGCCCGTCGGGAGCGGGGAAAAGCACGCTTGTCCACATCCTCGGATTTATGGATCCGGAGTTTTCCGGCGATGTGTTTTTCGACGGGAAAAGCGTTCGCTCGATGAGCGAGACGGAAAAAAGCGATATACTCAAAAAACGCGTGGGTTTTCTGTTTCAGTTTCATTATCTCATCCCGGAACTCAGTGTTGCCGAGAACGTGGCTTTACCGTTAAGGATTCTGGGTCTGCCGGATTCCGGAGCTGTCGGTTCGACGATGGAATCGTTGGGTATAGGCGACAAGTTCAATGCTTATCCGCACGAACTTTCCGGCGGTCAGAAACAAAGGGTCGCGCTTGCCCGCGCGCTCGTCAAGAAACCCCGGATACTTTTTTGCGACGAGCCCACAGGCAATCTCGATACCTCTTCGGGCGAAGCCGTAAAGCGACTTCTCGCCGAAAAACAGGAAGAGTTTGGGTTCACTTTATTTCTCGTGACCCACAACGAATCTCTGTTCGGCATAACGCGCAAAAGGTTCGAAATGCTGGACGGGCGTCTTTCGCCGGTGAAGGCGTCCTGAAGAACACCGAAGCAATACGGAGAAAAAAATGAAGATATATCTCGACGGAAAGTTCGTTGAAAAAGAAGACGCCAAGATATCCCTGTTCGACCATGGACTTCTTTACGGCGACGGGGTTTTCGAGGGCATACGAGCGTACCACGGCCGCGTCTTTATGCTCAAGGAACATATCCAGAGGCTGTTCGATTCCGCCCGCGCGATAACTCTGACTATTCACCACACTAAGGATGAAGTCGAAAATATAGTTCTTGAAACCCTCCGCGCCAACAATCTCAAGGACGCATATGTGCGATTAGTCGTCACGAGAGGCGTCGGCGATTTGGGGCTCGACCCTTACAAATGCCCGAAGGCGAGCGTCTTCTGTATCGCCGACAAGATAAAACTTTATCCCGAGGAGTTTTACAAAAATGGACTTGAGATAGTTACAGTCTCGACGAGGCGCAACATCCCGCAGGCCATTAACCCCTGCATAAAGTCGCTCAATTATCTCAATAATATTCTGGCCAAAATAGAGGCCGTCCGCGCCGGCGTTCCGGAGGCGATAATGCTTAACGCCGAGGGTTACGTCGCGGAATGCACCGGCGACAATATATTTATTTGCAAAGACAACACGATAATAACGCCTCCGACGTGGGCCGGCGCGCTCGACGGAATAACGCGCCGAACCGTAATGGAGATAGCGAAAAGCAAGATGAAACTTCTCGTCAAGGAAGACCTTATGACGCCGTATCATCTCTACATCGCCGACGAATGCTTCCTGACCGGCACGGCCGCCGAGGTCATTCCCGTCACGAAGATAGATTCGCGCGTGATAGGCAACGGCCGTCCCGGAAAAATCACGGCGAAACTCATAAAAGAATTCCACGAACTCACGAGAACGTCCGGCGTTCCCATCTGAAAGCGCCGCGGTCGCGGGGGCAAAAAATATGCTTTGCCAGAAGTGTCTTAAAAACGAAGCCACTGTGTTCATCGAGGCCTCCGTCAACGGTAGCAGATGGAAGTGCCACGTCTGCGCCCGTTGCGCGTCGCGCGAGGTCATAATATCTCCCGCCGGCGGCGCGCCCGCCGCGTCTCAAAACCCGGCTTCATACGTCAGCAAGCAAAAGTCATCCTCGGCGCGCTCTTCGGGTCGCGCCTACGTCGGGCGGGGCGTGTGTCCCGTCTGCGGGACGTCGTCTAAACAGATAAAAAAGACTTCGCGTTTCGGCTGCGCGGCCTGTTACGAAATCTTCGGCGCAAAGATACTCGACTCGGCGACCTCGGCGGCGGAACCCAATCCTCCCGCGGCGGAGCCTAATAAGCGCTCGGCGCCCGCGCCGGATTGCGGGAAACCGGATGATGGGAATAAAGTTCCCGCCGCCGCCGCGGCCGTAAAAAAACTGCGCGATAAACTTGAGCGGGCCGTTCGTCGCGAGGATTATGAGGAAGCCGCCGGCTTGCGCGACAAGATAAAACAATACAACCAATGAACCGCTTTTCGATAGAGAAACTATCTGCGCTCCCCTCCGCCGGCAACGCTTTATCGTCGGGCATAATCATCAATCTGCGTTTGAGATATGCGCGGAACTCTTCGCGGTTTCCTTTCCCGCGCGCGATGAAAAAAGAAGCCGCCGAGTCCTTGTGGCGGGATGTTTCTGCGGCGCTTGAGAGATACGAACTATTCCTCGACGGCGGCCGTTCGGCGTATTTGCCGTCAATGAAACGCTCCGAGAAGATTTTTCTTGTCGAGAGGCGAATATTGTCCCCCGATATGCTCAAAAACGCCCTGCCTTCCGGCGCGATATTTTCATCCGACGAAAAATACGCGGTTCTCGTCAACGAAGAAGACCATTTCAGAATAAGCGTGACCGAGCCCGATGAATATTCGCTCCGCGAATCGTCTGATAATCTGGCTTCTTTGGAGAGGTTCCTGGCTGAGAGATTCGAGTTTGCCCGAATGAAGCGATACGGATACCTGACAAGCTGTCCGTCGAACCTCGGCGCGGCGTTCAGGGTATCGGCTCTTGTGCGTTTGGGCGGGAGCGTTCTGGCCAAGCGCGCCGACGAACTGCTGGATTCCGTCGAGAAAAAGGGATATTACGTGCGCGGATATTACGGCGAGAAGAGCAGATATTTCGGCGACGTTTATCAGATATCCACGGGAGATTCCCCGGAGCCTTCGGGCGTCGGCGCCGTGTGCGATTTTTTCTCAAGCATAGCGAAAAAAGAGCAGAGCGCGCGCGATTTGCTTATGGCGCCCGACCGTCGCGCCCGCACGTCGGACATAGTGTGGCGGGCGTGGGGAATAATGAACTCGGCCCGTCTGATGTCTTTCGACGAATCTCTCTCGTTGATATCTCTGATGTTACTCGGAAAAAACATAGGACTCGATATCCCCGTGGCCGACGACGTTCTGCGCAGGTTGATAGTGGAGTGCCAGCCCGCGCATATGCAGGTCATAGCCGGCGGGGAAATGAACGCCGCCGAGCGCGACGAATACCGTGCGGCTTATCTCCGGCGATCGTTAGCCGTCGGCGCGCCGGGATAAACGTCACCTT
This sequence comes from Endomicrobiia bacterium, assembly GCA_030018875.1. GTDB lineage: Bacteria > Elusimicrobiota > Endomicrobiia > PHAN01 > PHAN01 > PHAN01. The sequence goes on from JASEHK010000006.1 coordinate 4,921, forward strand.
GTCACCTTGTCACTTTGTCACTTTGTTACTTTGTTACTTTGTCACTTTGACATACCCCGCGCGCGCGGGGATGAAAAATTATTGAGGGACTAACTTAAATATGTCGAGAAGATTTACGGACAGAGCACAAAAGGTCGTCAAGCAGGCGCAGCAGGAAGCGAAGCGTCTCAGCCACGATTATGTGGGCGAAGAACACATACTGCTCGCGCTGGTTTCCATAGACGACAGCGTCTCGGGCCGCGTTTTGGCGAACCTCGACGTTGACAAGACTCGCGTAATCAGCGAAGTCGAGAAAATGGTCGCCCCGGGCGACAACGTTATGCTCATGGGCGAGATTCCTTTCAGCCCGCGCGCAAAAAAAGTTTTGGAGCACGCCGTCGAGGAAGCCCAGAAAATGGGCAGTATGTACATCGGCACGGAGCATATTCTTTTGGGGATATTGCGCGAGGACGAGGGCATAGGCGCAAGAGCGCTTGAATCTCTGGGCGTAACTCCCGACGTGGTCAAAGAAGAGATAATGAACGTGCTCGGCGGTCCCGACGAGCCTGCCGACGTCTTCTGGGGCGCCGCGTCTCCCCCCGCAGGCGCCCGTGCCCGTGGACAGACAAAATCTAAAGTCCCCACTCTCGAGGCCTTCGGACGGGATCTTACGCAGTACGCGCGCGAAAATAAACTCGACCCCGTCATAGGCAGGGCGGACGAGATTGAGCGTCTCATCCAGATACTTTCCCGCCGCACGAAAAATAATCCGGTTCTGATAGGAGACCCCGGCGTCGGCAAGACCGCGATAGTCGAGGGTCTCGCCCGTATGATAGCTTCAGGCGACGTGCCCGACATTCTCACCGGCAAAAGGGTAATGACTCTTGACCTCTCGGCTATGGTCGCGGGCACGAAATACAGAGGAGAGTTCGAGCAGCGACTTAAAAACATAATGGAAGAAATCCGCCGCTCGAAACAGAACATAATACTTTTCATTGACGAACTTCATACCGTAATAGGCGCCGGCGCCGCCGAAGGAGCGCTCGACGCTTCGCACATGCTCAAGCCCGCTCTCTCGCGAGGCGAACTCCAATGCATAGGGGCCACGACTCTCGACGAATACAGAAGGCACATAGAGCACGACGCCGCGCTCGAGAGAAGATTCCAGCCCATTCTCGTGGAGCCGCCTTCGGTTTCCGCCACGGTAGAAATACTCAAAGGGCTTCGCGAAAAATACGAAAGCCATCACAAAGTCACTTATACCGACGACGCGCTCTCGGTCGCGGCCGATCTTGCCGACCGCTATATTTCCGACCGTTATCTGCCGGACAAGGCCATAGACCTCATAGACGAAGCCGGCGCCAGAGCCAGACTTAACTCTGCCAACGTTCCCGAAGAGTTGAAAAAGTTCGCCTCGGAGCTTGAAAAAATAACGAAGGAAAAAGAGCTCAGTATCGCCGCGCAGAATTTCGAAGCCGCCGCCAAATCCCGCGACAGCGAGCGGGATCTCAAAAAAACCATCGAAGATGAAAAAAAGAAATGGCGCCGCAGCCGCGAGGAATCCCGCCCCGTCGTGAGCGGAGACGATATAGCAGTCATCGTGTCAAAATGGACAAACATACCGCTTACCCGCCTGACGGAAAAGGAGCAGGAGCTTCTTCTTAATCTTGAGGATGAACTTCACAAGCGCGTCGTCGGGCAGGACGAGGCCGTCAAGATAATCGCTCGGGCGCTGAGGCGTTCGCGCACGGGAATGCGCGATCCCGTCAAGCCTATAGGTTCTTTTATCTTTTTGGGTCCGACCGGTGTGGGAAAAACCGAGCTGGCGCGTTCGCTGGCGAGCGTTCTTTTCGGCAACGAAAACGCTATGCTCAGGATAGATATGTCCGAGTTTTCCGAGAAGTTCACGATATCCCGACTGATAGGCGCTCCGCCGGGTTACGTCGGATACGAAGAGGGCGGCCAGCTTACCGAGCAGGTTCGCAAAAAGCCTTACTCGGTAGTTCTTCTCGACGAGATAGAGAAGGCCCATCCCGATATGTTCAGTATGCTGCTTCAGATAATGGATTCGGGTATTTTGTCGGATAATCTCGGCCACAAAGTCAACTTTAAAAATACTATTTTGATAATGACTTCGAATGTCGGCGTACGGCGCTTGTTTTCCGGCAAATCGCTGGGCTTTCTCGCGCAGGAAAACGATTCTTCCGATTACGCCACGATGAAGGAAACCATCAACGAAGAACTCAAAAAAGTTTTTTCGCCGGAGTTCCTGAATCGGCTCGACGATATAGTGGTCTTCCATCCGCTTAGCCGCGCAGAGATAAGAAAGATACTCGACATACTTTTGGGACGGGTCAACGAGAGAATGCATCATCGCAATATCCGTCTGAAGTTTTCGGAAAAAGCCATAGAGTTTCTGATGGAAAAAGGCTTCGACCCCAAGTACGGCGCAAGGCCTTTGGCGCGCGTCATACAAAAATACGTCGAAGATACCCTCACGGACGAACTCTTGAAAAGAAACGTGTCGGGAACTTTGAGCGAAAGCGTCGAGATTTTATTGAATTATTCCGAAGTGACGAAAAATTTGCAGATCGTTCCGCAGGAGGGCGAGCCAAAGGTATGAAAAATCTCAAACGCAAACCTCCGTCGGTCGTTCCTCCGGCGGAGACTCAACTCGGCGAAGCCTATTACAAGCGCTACGGTGTTTATTTCACCAAAAATGTCATAAAAAAACTGACCGGACAGGTCACGCTTTCCCTCAGAGATATTTACAGCGCGGCGCGCATCTCTATTATTCGGGGCAAAGAAAAAAACATCAACCGGTGAAAAAAAAGATTTTGCTCGTCGTTCTTATCGCCGCTTTGACTCCGTTCTTTTTTTTTTCCGTTGAATCCGAGAGGCTGAGGGCAAAGATAGAATCCCTCGTCTCATCCTCGGGATTCTCGGTAAAAATCGGCGCGGCCGGTGTCCGCCTTCCGGCAAGAATCACCCTGAAGGCCGTTAAAATAGAAAAAAGCGGCGCGACTCTGGCAATTCCGCGGCTGAGCGTGTCGGTTTCCTTCATAAGATTTCTTTCCCAAAAACCTTTCCTTGAAGTTTCGCTGAAAGAACCCTCGCTTGCGCTCGAATACTTTAATCCGTCGGATTTCGCGCCTGTGCTCGGAGACAAAACTTCCGTCGGCGGCCTGTCTTTGGGACGTCTGAAGATAGAAAACGGTTTTTTGAAATACAAAGGAGCGAGTTTCGGAAATGCTCACGGCGATTTTTCATTCGACAAGAACGAAATCGAGGGGCTGTTGCGCGCCAAAAGAGACGATGCCCGCCTGCTCTTGAGACTCACCGGCAAATCCGGCGACGTCCGAGCCGCGATTCTCGTGGATAATTTTAAGATACCCGGCGCGCCGGCGTCCGTCGAGCCGGTGAAGTTTTCCGTCAAGGGGCGCATCACGCCTGATAAGACATCTGCCCAATTCAAGGGCTCTTCGGGGGACATTCGACTTAACGCAGATGCCGAGTATGCCGACGGAAAATACAATATCGCGGCGCGATGGGAATGTCCTTATGTAACTCCGGATTCAGGTTCGATAGATGTCTCGGGCGATGCGCTGGGATTCGGTTTCCGTATAAATGCCGCCGAAAAAGTTAATGAGCGGATGCTCGATGTCGCAGGCGCCGCGCGTTTCGAAGACGGCGGCATATCCGTCGAGACTTCTACGGCCGCCATCAGGCTCGCCGCGAAGGATATTACCCTCGACGGCTCGGCGAATATCAGGGGATTTTGGGCGACCGACGGACGGTCGCGCGCGCAGGCCCATTTCAACGGCGCTCTCGCCGCGCGCGATTTTTTGGCGCGCATTAAAATCTCGGCCGTTCAGACGGATGAGCGCGTCCGCGTGGAGTCGTCTCTGTCGCCGGGCGGCGCGCGCGCCGACATCTCTCTGGAGCGCGACGGAAAGTTGTCCGGAAGTTTAAGCGACGGCAAACACGGCCGCGCCCGCATATCGGGCAGATTCGCGCCCCTCGAAATTGCGTTTACCGTTGACGACTGGGACGCTTCCGCGATTTCATTGCCGACTCGTCTGGCGGTCTCCGGACGTTTGAGCGCGGCGGGGGATTTTACGGGCGTCTCCGGCGAATGGCTCCTTAAAGCGCGCGCTCGCTGGGCGGCGGCTAAATGGGATGATTTCCGTCTGGGCGATTGCTCGGCGGACATTGTCGCGGGACCAAAGATTTTAAGCGTGTCGGGAGCTTCTTTCGACGGAGGCAGAATAAAAGGCGATTACAACGAAGTCAAAGGAGTATCGAGAGCATTGAATATCACCGCCGACGGAGCCGATATAGGCGTGCTATCGGCATTCGCCGGAAGAAAAGTATCCGGAAGCCTTACGGGAAAACTCGTCGTTGCGTCTTTGCGGGATAAACAGCCGTCGGGCAAGGCCGATTTGAGAGTGCGGGGACTGTCCGTGGAAGGCCGACTTATCGGCGACCTTAAGGCCGCTGGCGGAATATCGGGCCCGGACATTTCTTTCGACAAGTTTTCGCTCATTGGGCCGTCCGGCTCGGTATCGGGCGGCTTCTCCGTCGTGGGCTCGAAAGTCAAGGGTCTGTTCGGTTTCGGCGGATATCCCATAACGGGAGATTTTAAGGCCGCCGGTCAGATATCCGTCTCGGGGAGATATAAAAATCCCGACGATTTTTACGTGACTCTGGAGTCGAAAAAGTTTTCTCTCGGCGCATTTCCCGGAAAAGATTCGCCGATGATTTTGACGATATCTTCGGACCGTTCGGCGTACAAGGTTCCGGAGATGCGTTTCGGGCACATAAAAGCAAAGGACGTCACCGTAAAAAAAACGCCTGTCGGAGAGATATCAGGCGATTTATCGCTCAAAGACTATCCCCTGTCTCTTGTATCCAAAAATTTGAAAGGCAATCTCTCGGCCGAGGCGGCTATTAAGGGGAGCGCGGCCTCGCCCGAACTTCATGTTTCCTACGCCGCCGAAAATGTCGAGTTTTCGACGAGCGTTGCGCCCGGCCGGCTATGGGGCTCCGGCGTTTATTCTTCGGGCGTTTTCACATTCGGGGAATCCAAGTTCGCGTTGCCGCGTTCCCAAATTGTTTTCGACGGCAAGGCCTCATCGGCGTCGCTCGACATTTCGGGCAAAATTTCCGCCGCGAAAATATCGGATATAGCGACTGTGCCCGGGCTTGCGTCGGGAGCTCTCCGGGCTCGTTTCAAAATATTCGGCCATCCGTCGGAACCGACAGTTTCCTGCGATGCCGATGTCGCCGATATCGTCTCAGGCGGTGTGAGCATAGACAGAGCCCGTGTTTCCGCCCAATACCACTCGGGAAAGATATCGTTCGGGGAAAGTTCGGTAAAATTCGGCGGCGCCAATGAGATAAAAATGATGCCCGGCAGTTTCGTCGAATTGTCGCCGGTTCGCTATGACCTGAAACTTTTGGCTGTGAGCCTTCGCGCCGGTTTCGTAAGCGCCCTCGGAAAGTTCGGAGCGCGCGGCGTCGGTCCGTCGGCGGGCTCCACTTCGGGCTCGCTTGTCCTCGATGATTTTTGGGTGGGAGGAAAAAAGTTTACCGACACGGAGCTCCTTTACAAATTCTCGGACGGCGGAATATCGTTGGCCGCGCCGGATGGCAAACCGGAGCGTTTTCGCGCGGACATACGTCCGGCCGCCGGCGGCGGCGTTTCGGGTCGCGTCGAGTATGCCGGCCGCCAAAAAGACGCCGTCAATATCAGTCTGGAAACCGGCCCCGGTCGCATATCCGCGGACATAAGCCTGGCCGCGTTTTCCGTCGAGACGCTCTCCTCAATGTTTGATTCACCCCTCTATGCCACCGGCAATGTGAACGCCACCTTGCGCGTCGGCGGCCGCCCGGAAAATCCCACCGTAGACGCCCGCGCCGCGATATACGGCGGCTCGGTTTCGGGAGTAATCTTCGACGAAATAAGCGCCGAGGCCACGCTGAACGACGGCGCGCTCGATGTCGTTTCGGCCCGCGCTGTCAAGGCCGACGCCTACCGTGTCGTCGCATCGGGCCGGCTCTATGTGGCCGCGCCCGCGGACAAAACCAAAAAGACAATTTCTCTGCGCAACGATTTCACTGTGACTCTTGAGGAAGGCCGTCTCTCGTTTCTTGAGGCATTCGCTTTCGTGAAAAAAGCCGAAGGACCCGTTACCGGACGTTTGGAGTTTCGCGGCACATTGCACGATACTAAGCTGACCGGATTTTTGAAGATAGAAAACGCCGCGGCCGAACTTTCCGCGTATCTGGCCAAGATAAACAATCTGAACCTTATCGCCACACTCAAAGAAAACGCTCTTACCGTCGAGAATTTCTCGGGGCGTTCCGGTTCCGGCAGGTTTTTGCTCACGGGGACCGCGCGCATCGAAAACTTCGCGTTCGCCGACATGGATTTTATCTTCCGAAACACCACCTCGGCCGGTATAGATATTTTCGTCCCGGAACTGCCTATCCCGACACAATTCTCGAAGGAAACCGGCGCCAAGTTCCTCTCATCTTATTCCTACGGCAAGCCGCGTTTCGAGATTACCATAAAAGGCGATCCGCGCTCCAAGTTCACGCTCGGCGGCTGGGCGAGCCTCGATCACACTTACTTCTCATATCCCCCGCCGCCTCCTCCCGTCGGCGCCGAAGATCCCGCCCGGGACGCGCTCGAAAAACTCGACCTTGACCTTGTGCTTCGCTCGGGCGAAAACACATGGTACGAAAACGAATTGGTATCGGTAAATATTGACGGAGCCATTGCTCTTAAAGGCAATTATTACGCGCCTTTCGTTACGGGCTCGGTGGAATCCAAGCGCGGTTATATATCTTACATAGGAAACGAGTTTCGCATACAGACCGCGCGTCTTGAAATCGCCGGCGCGGACGCTTATCTTGAGGGCTCCGCATCCAAACAACTACCGTCCGCGAAGGGATACGACACCATTAGCGTCATAATAGACCGCTCTCTCATAGGGCGCATACAGCCGCGGTTCGTTTCTGTGGAAGATCCTTCTTTGTCGTCGGAGAAGATATTCGCGCGCATCGTCGGAGTGGAGGGTCAGAATATGACGCATGAGGAGCGTGATTTCGTGCTCAGGCAGGGGCTCGTGCGCCTTCTGGACTCCTCCCTTGCCACGCCTTTCGCCAAAACATTGTTGAGACGAAGCGGAATAATTGATCTTATGAAAGTAAGTTACTCCAAGCCGGCAGTTTCGGACGATTCCGCCGCCAAAGAGACATCCGAAACATTGCCCGATATATTGAGGGGCACAAAATATACGTTTGAAAAATATATATCGGACGCGATGCTCTTAGGATACAGCGTCACTCTCGACGAATATCTGAACAAACTCGACCTTAAGCACGAGGTCGAGGTCGCTTACAGAATGAAGGGCAATGTCTTTCTGCGCGGCATTTATGAGATTGATTCGAAATCCCTGATACGCCCTCCCGAGCGAAGAATCACGATAGAGCAGCAGTGGAGATTCGGCTGGCCCAAAAAAAAGTAGCCGCGTTTCGCGCCGAAATTTTATATAATCAAAATTATGTCCGAAGTGCTTGTCCTTAACAGAAACTATTACGCCATACAGATAACGTCGTGGCGTCGGGCGCTCGGCCTTCTTTACGTCGAGCACGCCGAAGTCATTGACGAAGAATACCGCGCTTACAATTTCGCCGATTGGCTCGAAATATCTCGGATGATGGAAAATAGCCCGTCGGGCTTCGTCCGCACTCCCTCCCTCAAAATAGCCATTCCGGAAGTGATAGCCCTAAAATTTTACGACAAACTTCCGGCATCGGAAGCCAAGTTCACGCGCAAAAATATATATGAGCATTACTCTTACCGTTGCTGCTATTGCGGCAAGAAGTTCCCCACGAACGCTCTGAACCTCGACCATGTGGTGCCGCGTTCGCGCGGCGGCAGGACTTCGTGGGACAATATCGTTACGTCCTGCGTGCGCTGCAACATAAAGAAAAGCAATTGTCTGCCGTCGGAGGCAGGTATGAAAATGCTCGTTTCTCCGTCGAAGCCGAAATGGTCGGGCGCGCTCTCTTTGGCCCTGCGCGCCAATATCAGGATAAAGACCTCCTGGCAAAAATTCGTGGATAACGTTTATTGGAACATAGAACTCGACCGCGATTGAAAATAAATGTCGGCTGAAAAACACGCCGTCGCGCGTCGGGACAAGAGAGGAATATATGACGGAAGAAACGAAGATACTTTTGAGCGAAAAGCAAATTCCCGAGAAGTGGTATAACATCCAGGCCGACCTGCCGGTTCCTCTGCCTCCGGTGCTTCACCCGGGCACACGCAAACCCATAGGCCCCGCCGACCTCGAAGCGCTTTTTCCGATGGAACTTATCAAACAGGAAGTCTCGACGGAAAAATGGATAGACATACCCGACGAGGTAAGGGAGATATACCGCCTCTGGAGGCCGTCTCCTCTTATCCGCGCCCGCCGTCTTGAAAAAGCGCTCGGCACTCCCGCCAAAATTTATTACAAATACGAAGGCGCCAGCCCCGCCGGCAGTCACAAACTCAACACGGCGCTCGCCCAGGCGTATTACAACAAGAAAGAAGGAGTTAAGCGTCTCTCGACGGAAACCGGCGCGGGACAGTGGGGCAGCGCCCTGAGCATAGCGTCGAGCTTTTTCGGTCTCAAGTGCACCGTGTATATGGTGAAGGTGAGTTATGACCAGAAGCCATACCGCAAAATAATGATTCAGTCTTTCGGCGCCGAGGTCTTCGCGAGTCCGTCGGACAAAACCGCCGCCGGTCGAAAGATACTCGCCGAGATGCCCGACACTTCGGGGTCTCTGGGCATAGCCATCTCCGAGGCTGTCGAAGACGCCGCAAAGCACGACGACGTCAAATACGCGCTGGGCAGTGTGCTGAACCACGTGCTTCTTCATCAGACCGTCATAGGCCTCGAAGCGCAGAAGCAGATGGAAATTGCGGGCGACTATCCCGACGTCGTCATAGGTTGCGTCGGAGGCGGTTCGAACTTCGCCGGGCTGGCGTTTCCTTTCGTCGCCGATAAAATATCGGGCAAGGCAAAAAACCTTCGCCTTGTGGCCGTGGAGCCGTCGGCCTGCCCGACTCTGACGAAGGGAGCGTATGCGTACGATTTCGGCGACACCGTCGGTCTAACGCCTCTGATAAAAATGTTCACGCTCGGTCATACTTTCGTGCCGCCCGGGATTCACGCCGGGGGCTTAAGGTATCACGGAATGGCGCCTCTCGTGAGCCACCTGCACAAATTGAAACTCATCGAGGCCGTCTCGTATTTGCAGAACCCGGTCTTTGAAGCCGCGCTCCTTTTTGCGAAGTCCGAAGGAATAATTCCGGCGCCCGAGGCCGCCCACGCCGTCAAGTGCGCCGTGGACGAGGCCATTGCCGCCAAGGAAGCCGGCGACAAAAACAAGACCATACTTTTCAACTTGTCTGGCCACGGCCACTTCGACATGGCAGCCTACGACGCATATCTCTCCGGAAAACTCAAAGACGTCGCGTTTTCCGACGACGAAATGCGCTCGGCGCTCAAGTCGCTTCCCCAAATCTAAAACGATGTTTGAAA
>JASEHK010000006.1:14514-20464 GCA_030018875.1 Endomicrobiia bacterium
GTCGTCAACGCGCCTCATGCTGCAAGGAAAGCCCGGGCCGGACAGTTCGTCGTCATAATGCTTTCCGAGTACGGCGAGCGCATACCGCTTACCATAGTCGAGACCGACGGCGATTCTTCGCTGACCATAATCTTTCAGGAGGCCGGCAAGACCACGATGGAACTCTCTTCGCTTAAAGTCGGCGACAAACTCTCGGATATGCTTGGCCCGCTCGGTTGCCCGACGGAAATAAAGGATTACGGGCGGGTCATTACCGTCGGAGGAGGCGTCGGAGTGGCCGAGGTCTATCCGGTTTCCCGCGCGCTCAAGGGCGTCGGCAACAGAGTTGTTTCCGTCATAGGCGCCCGCTCGAAAACATTTCTTATCCTCGAAAAGGAAATGCGCGCCGTCGCCGATAATCTTTACGTCGCCACGGACGACGGCTCCTACGGCATCAAGGGAAATGTCGGAGACATATTGAAGGATCTTATAGTCGGCATACGTCCCGACCTCGTTTATGCCATAGGCCCCGTGCCCATGATGCGCGCCGTATCCGACATAACAAAAGTGCACGATGTCAAAACCGTGGTTTCCTTGAATCCAATAATGGTTGACGGCACCGGAATGTGCGGAGCTTGCCGCATAAACGTGGGCGGCAAGACCAGATTTTCGTGTGTCGAGGGGCCGGAGTTCGACGCGCATCAGGTTGATTGGGACGAACTTCTGATGCGGCTTCGCTTTTTTAATAAAGAGGAAGCCCGCGCCGTTGACCACTACTGTCGGTTGAAGTCGCTCAAGACGTCGAGAGAAAAGAACGTCGGCGTCGAATAAAACAAGATGTACATTGTGATATGAAAAAAGCGTGACAAAGTGAAAGGGTGAAAAAGCGAAAGAGTTGTTTTTGTCACCTTGTCACTTTATCACTTTATCACTTTGTCACTTTGTCACTTTATCACTTTGTCACTTTATCACTTTATCACTTTATCACTTTATCACTTTCCGCTCCCGTCTATGGATAACATTTTCTTTATCGCCGCATGAGCGCGCGCGCGAATGTCTTCCGGCACTCTTACCTCGGGTTCAAGGGATTCAAGAGCGCGGTGAAGTTTATGAAGGTCGTTTTTTTTCATGTTCGGACAGATGAGCTTGGGCGACGCCGAATAAAATCTTTTGGACGGGTTCTCCTTTTTAAGCCGCCACACCAACCCTGACTCGGTGGCGATTATAAACTCCGTCGCCGACGATGCCGCCGCGATTTTCAGCATCCCAGAAGTGGACGCGACTTCGTCGGCAATATCAAGCGCGGCAGCGCGACATTCGGGGTGCGCCAAAACTTTTGCCGACGGATGAGCGGCGCGCGCCGAGAGTATTTCGTCGGGCAAAACCCTGTCGTGGGTCGGGCAGAAACCGTCCCAAATAATCATATCTATGCCTGTCCTGCGCCTGACCCAGTCTCCTAGATTTCTGTCCGGAACGAAAATGACCGGCGAGCGCGCCGACGAGGCGGCATATTTTACGACGCGCTCGGCGTTGGACGAAGTGCAGCAAACGTCGGAAAGCGCTTTGATTTGGGCCGACGAATTGACGTAGCAGACAACCGGAGACGAGGGATATTTTTCTTTGAGTTTGCGCAAATCATCGGCCGTTATCATATCGGACAACGGACAGCCTGCGGTTTCGTCGGGGATGACGATTTTTTTGGAGGGATTCAGTATAGCGGCCGTTTCGGCCATGAAATAAACGCCGCAGAAAACGACGGCTTCCAGAGAGTCAGCCAAATCCGCGGCGCGGCGGGCGAGTTCAAGAGAATCACCGGTGAAATCGGCAATGTCCTGTATCTCATCTATCTGGTAATTATGGGCGAGGATGACGGCCTTGCGAACTTCTTTGAGTCTGATTATTTCCCGTCGAAGCAGGTCTTCCACTTTGGCTCACTTCGTCTTGAAAGCGTCCAGAGCCGACGACAGACGCGCGGCGGCCTCTTTTGTCTCAGGAGAAAGATTGACGGAAACCGCGGAAATCTTGTCGGAGGCTTCGCGGAGCGCCGATATTTTAGCGACCAAACTCTCCGCCATTCCGTTGTATTCGGCCGCGACTTCCTTGAACTCATCCCCCTGTCTGAGATTGACCCTTTGAGTAAGGTCGCCTTCTTTGACGGAGTTCAGCACCTTCTCGAAAACGTAGAGAGGCCCTACCATCCTGTGAAAAAAGAATACGCTCTCGATAGCCAGCACAATCGCTATGAACCCGATTATCATTATAAGACTTCTGTTGAGCGCTCTCTGAAGAGCGCCCCATTCGCCCGTCGTCAGTTGCTCCATTCCGCCGGACGAGCGCAGAACCTGATGAAGCAGAATATAAACCACCACGGCGCTTATGATGACGATGGCGGCCGTTATGGCCATATACTTAATCTGCAACTTCGGTTTAATGAAAAATTGTCTTCTTATCATTCTAATAATCCTCCTGCCTGCCGACGTCAAACTTCGTCAGACGGTGTATTTTTTTATCCATATCAATGGGCGCATTTCCCTGCCGCCGCCGCGAAAAAACTTATTGAAAAACTCAAGATACTGAAGCCGACTGGTGTGCACATACGCTCCCAAAGAACCTATCAGCAAAATGAACGGGTGAAAAAGCAACAGGACTATGATTCCGAAAGGAATGCCGATGTATGACGAAAAAAGAAGCGCGGCAACCTCGTTTAAGACCATGGCAAGAAGCGCCGTCGAGAGGCCGAGCGCGAAAAGTCGAGAGTAACTTAAAATGTCCGCGAGGGCGTTTCCGGTAATAGCCCCATAGACGGAGAAAAACATCTGAAAGAGCTTAAGCACGATGCCGTCGTTTGCTATCCACTGGTTTATCATCAGAGCCGCCGACGAGACGCCGAGCGCGGCAAGGAGCCACGACGAGGGCGCCGTCCTGGCGCCGAAAAGTTCGCCTATTATCAGAAGAGGAAACGATATCTGTATGCCGATTATCGAGGCGTCCGACAGGAAGGCTTCCCTGTAATTTTTATCTCTGAGGTCGGCGACAAGTTTAAGAACGCTGCCCAGCATGGTCTGAACGAAACCGAGCACGAGGCAAGCCGCCAAAAACTCTATGGAATTTTTCAGGGGGTCGAAAATCATCAATTTATTTTTCAACGGGCGGGCGAACGAAAAAATCTCGAAGCGGTCGAGGAGATTGCCGAAATATCCGCCGGTAAGCGCCCCGAACACGGTTGTGGCCGCTCCGCAAAAAATCACGAGTCTCATAAACTTGCGGACTGACGGTGTCTTGAAATATCTGATGCCGGCAAAACCGGCGGCGGCGATGATAAGCCCGTAAAAAGCGTCGGCCATACATATTCCGAAAAACAGCGCAAAGAACGGAGCGACCCACGGCGTCGGGTCTCCCTCGGTATAAGCGGGCTTTCCGTAAAGATCGGTCACTACTTCGAAAGGCTCGAAGGGCTTTTTGTTTTCAAGCACCACGGGCACGTCGTCTCCGTCGGCGGGTTTTTCTTCGACCAAATGATAAGGAATCCCCGACGAGGAAAGCGCGGCCTCAATCTCCGGCGCGCGTTTCGCGACAATCCATCCCGTGAAATATCTGACGTGCAGAGTCGCAAGCATCATTGATTCGGACTCAAGAAGCGTTTTATCTTTCAGCAGAATGTCATGCGCGACTTTCAGGCGGGGCAGGTAAGAATACATGCCGGCAAGTTTTTCGCGGCGACGCGCCGCGCGATGTATATGCGCCAGGCGGGTCGAGCGCACCCTCTCAAGCATCCCGCCCGGGGTTTCGTCAGACGAAGAGTACGGGACCTCGGTGACTCCGAACTTTCTGGCCGAAGCGACCATCTTATCCGCGAAGGCCGCCGGATAAGCCAGCCCGAAAGAAAGCGTCTTGCCGTCGTCGGAAACGACAGCGGCAAGATGAGGAAAATCGTCGAGCGACTTAAAGAACTCGCGCGCGCGAGGAGCGGCGCTTTGTCCGGCGAAAAATCGCACTGTGGAGCCGTCGGACAGTTCGGAGAGATTGGCCATGACGTCCTTCCACGGTTCAAGGCGCGCGGCCTCGGTCTCGTAGCGCATGGCGGAAGTCTCGGCCTCGGATATCGCCTTTGAAAGCATCGCGGCTTCGGCGCAGATTTTTTTAAAATCGAAAGTTTTAAGGAGTTCCTTCGAGTCCGCCGAGGTAATAGCGACCTTCGCGCCGGAATGCGCGGGGAGCGCCGTCGTCGGCAAGGAGACCGTCGCGCGAACTATTGAATCTATCGCGACGCGAACCGAATCCACATCGCGCGAAACATCCTCCAGGCGTTTCTTGCCGGAGGCGAACTCATTGGCGCGGGTCTCGTCGGAAACTTTACCGGATATAGCTTCCACGCATTCCATATCGTGAAGAATCCCAAGAACGCGCTCGCGCGTGTCCGACGGGAAAAAGAGAGTTATCTTAAATACCTTGGCTACGGACATATTTCAAAGACGAAACGCGGCAGTGGGCGGATGTTCACAGCCAGTCGAGATCGCGGAATTTCTTCTCGACGGCAGATTCGGCGGAGGCGATTTTGGATCGGGCTTTTTCAAGCGACGAATTGGCGGAGGATTCCATTTCCGAGGCTGATTTCTCCGAAAGCGCGACGGCCTTGTCCTCGTATTCGGCGGTTTCCCTCTCGAGAGCTTTATCGCCGGAAAGCGCAAACTGCCGGAGTTCTTCCTTGACGCGCGCGGCGGATTTCTCGACTATATCGGCGGCCTCGGCGACGGCCGACTCCACTGCGGCGGCGGCTTCCTCTTCCTTGCGGTTTATGACGCCTACCGCTTCTTCTATTTTCATTTCTCGCATTTTTTTCTCGCATCTCGATGGGCATTTTTATTTTTCTCACAACTATTTACGCTCGCGTCTCGACGGGCATTTTTATTTTTCTTGGGATTCGGGAATAGTCCATGTGCCGGCAAACCCAACCGGTTCTTCCATAAATCGCGCCGCGACTTCGGCCGCGAGAGCAACCGCGGAGTCCTTTATGTCCGCGTCCCGACGCGAGAGTTCTTCAAGAACAAAATCCGCCGCGTCCTTGCCGGAAGGCATCGGCCCGACGCCCACCCTGAGCCTGGCGAAATCGGCGCCGATGGTCTCTATCACGCTCTTAAGCCCGTTGTGTCCGCCGGCGGAACCGCCCGCGCGCAAACGAACCTTGCCGAGCGGCAGCGCGAAATCGTCGCAGACGACCAAAATATTTTCCGGCTTGACGCGATGAGCGGCCATAACGGAGGCCACGGCGCCGCCGGAAAGATTCATAAAAGTAAACGGCTTCGCGACGAGAAAAGAACCCGCGCGAGCAACCAGATATTTCGCGTGTTTCCGAAACTCCGAGTCGAAACGTTCGGCAACGATGTCCGCCACGTCGAATCCGGCGTTGTGTCGCGTGTTCCGATACCGGACACCCGGATTGCCAAGACCGACGAGCAGTCTCATTCTCATTTATCCGAGGATTTTTTGGCTTCTTTTCCTTCCTTGCCTTCTTTGCCCTCTTTGGCCTCGCCTTCGGCTCCTTCCTCTTCTTTCTTGCCCTTGGATATGACCTCGGGTTCGGCGGAAGCGACTGCTGCGACGGCGGCTTCGGGCGCGACGACCTCTTCTTTCTTGGGCGCGACTACGTTGAGTATCATCGCGTGAGGATCGGCGTGATATTCGACGCCTTCGAGAGCGCTCAACTCTCCGACGGTAAAGTTCTTTCCTATTTCGAGGGCGGATATATCAACGGGAAGGAACTCAGGGATGTCCTTGGGCAGACATTTGACCTTGAGTTCGCGGATAAAGTGCTCAAGTATGCCGCCGTGGAGTTTAACGCCCGGGGCCTCGCCGACAAGTTTAATCGGCACGGAAACCTCGATTTTCGACGACATGGAAACCACCTGAAAGTCCACGTGAATCGGGTGGCGTTTTACGACATCTATCTGTATGTCTTTGATAATGGCCTTTT
>JASEHK010000070.1:0-7097 GCA_030018875.1 Endomicrobiia bacterium
CTCCGGAATCTGTCTCATATAAGTTTTCAGCATGGCGTTGGCGGCGAAATAACCGACGATAAGAACCGCGTAGATGACGGCCAAGGTTTTGAGATGCCACTTCCAATCCGGCCGCCAGATGGCTTCGGTATTGGCGGCGTCCGAATGTAGTCGCCGATTTATCGGCTGTAGAGGAATATCGAGGCGCGTCTTGCATCGTTTGCAGAAGGTGGCAGTGTCTTTATTTTTAGTTCCGCATTTAGGGCATTTCATAATTTTCTCCGTTAAACCTTTTACGTTTGCCGTTGTAGCAGTCGCATTTATGCGACTTATTGCGCGATAAATCGCACCGCTACAATGACACTCGTTTCTTCGCCGCTGCGATGAAGCCGACAAAAAGAGGATGAGGCGCCAACGGCGTCGAGCGAAATTCGGGATGAAACTGCACGCCGACGAACCACGGATGTTTTTTTATCTCGATTATCTCGACGAGACGTTTTTCGGGGTTGACGCCGGCGAATATCATCCCTTTTTCTTCAAAAAGTTTTTTATAGGAATTGTTGAATTCGAGACGGTGCCGGTGGCGCTCTCTGACGGAAGCCGCGCGATAACACGCCCGCGAAACGCTCTTTATGGGAGCAAGCGCGCACGTATAAGCGCCCAGACGCATGGTAGCGCCCTTTTGACGTATGTCCTTTTGGCCTTCTATGTAATCTATGACGGGATGGGGCGTTTTGGAGTCGAACTCGCCGGAATGCGCCCCCCGAAGTCCGACGACGGAGCGGGCGAACTCTATGACCGCGGCCTGCATTCCCAGGCATATCCCGAAGTAGGGCTTGCCTGAAACACGGGCGTAGCGGGCCGCCAAAATCTTACCCTCTATACCTCTGTCGCCGAAACCGCCGGGAACCAGAACTCCGTCGCAACCACCGAAATCGCGGACGGCGGAGGAAGTTTCGGTGTCTATATATTTTATCCTGATGTTCACTTTGTTGCCCTGCGCGGCGTGATGCAAGGCCTCGAATATGCTTTTGTAGGCGTCTTTCACTTGCGTATATTTTCCGGCTATGCCTATCGTAACGCAGGCAGGGTATTTGCGCGGGATTATGCTCTTCCATTTGTCGAGGGAGGGGCGGCGCGGATGTTTGACGCCGAAGGCCTCAAGTATGATGTCGTCGGTATTTTGAGCGTGCAGCACGAGCGGCACCTCGTATATCGAACGCGCGACGTTGGGCTCGCCGATGACGCACTCGCGTGGCACCCCGCAAAAAAGCGAGAGTTTGGCCCTGACATCGGCGGGAAGCGCGCTCTCCGAGCGGCATATTATTATATCGGGGTCTATTCCTATCTCGCGCAATTTCATAACGCTGTGTTGGGTGGGCTTTGTCTTTATATCCTGAGACGGCGAGAGCGTCGGCACGAGGGTCAGATGAACATATACGACGTTCTGTCTGCCGTAATCGCTGCGCAATTGTCTGGCGGCCTCGAGAAAAGGCAGCCCCTCGATGTCGCCGACGGTGCCGCCTATCTCCACGACGGTAATGTCGGAACGCGACGCGACCAGCGCGATGCGCCTCTTTATCTCGTCGGTGATATGAGGTATCACCTGGACGGTCTTGCCGAGATAATCGCCCTTGCGCTCTCTGGCGATGACCGTCTGATATATCTGCCCCGCCGTTATGTTGTTGAGGCGCGTCATACCCGCGCCCAAAAATCTTTCGTAATGGCCGAGGTCGAGATCGGTCTCGGCTCCGTCGTCGGTAACGAATACCTCGCCGTGCTGGTAAGGAGACATCGTTCCCGGGTCAATGTTTATGTAAGGGTCGCACTTGATGACGTCGGTCTTGAAACCGCGCTGCTTCATAAGAAGCGCCAAAGACGCCGACGTAATGCCTTTTCCCAGCGAGCTTACGACGCCGCCGGTCACAACGAGTATTTTATTTTTCACTTTCGAGGATCCTCTCCACTCGGGCGATATCGTCCGGCGAATCCACGCCCGCCGTATCCGCGAAAACGCCGACGCATTTTATTTTGAGACCGTGCCACAGCATCCTGAGTTGTTCAAGTTTTTCCACTTCCTCCGACGGAGATGAGGGCAATCCTGAAAGTTTCAGCAGCGCGTCGCGGCGGTAAGCGTAAATGCCTATATGCTTCTTATACGACGCCCGGGCCGACGAGTGCCTCGACAAGAATGGAATGGGCGCGCGCGAAAAATATAGAGCGTAGCCGTTTTTATCAAGCGCGACCTTGGCCGAATCCTGATTGGCGGCAACTCCCTCGTCGGATGTTTCGAATACCGCCGTGGCGCAATCGGCCGACGGATCGCCGTCAAGCGCCGAGATTACGGCGTCTATGATTGACGGAGACATCAGAGGCTCGTCGCCCTGAACGTTCACGTAAGCGTCGGCGACGACGGAGCCGGCGACCTCGGCCACGCGCTCGGTGCCGGAGCCGCACTCCGGCGACGTCATAACGACTGTGGCGCCGAAGGATTCGGCGGCATCGCGTATCCTGTCGTCGTCGGTGGCGACTATCACTTTGGTCACGCGCGATGCTCGCGAGGCATTCGTCCAGACGCGCTCAATGAGGGACTTGCCCTTTATCAGCGCAAGCGGTTTTCCGGGAAAACGCGTTGAGGCGTATCGCGCAGGTATGACGCAAATTGTAGTCATCGCTTATGTCAAAAGATAAAAGCAGGTAGAATGGTAAAAAGAGTAAAAGGGTGAAAAAGTGAAAGAGTGAAAGAGTTGTTTTTGTTACTTTATCACCTTATCACCTTATCACCTTATCACCTTGTCACTTTATCACTTTATTACTTTGTCACGTTCTTTGCTTGCTCCGCGGTGAAAATGTATTATCAGGAGAAATGGTTATGTCAAAATTACTGATAAAAAACGCTTTGCTCGTCGCCGCGATGGACGCCGCCCGCACGAAAATACCGGGCGGCGAAGTTCTCATCGAAGACAATGTAATAAAGGCCGTGGGCAAGAACCTGTTGGATAACGAACGTCCGCCTTCGGCGGGCGCGCCGAAATCCGGAGATATCAAAATAATAGACGCTTCTGGTTGCGTCGTGCTTCCCGGTTTTGTCAACACGCATCATCATTTATATCAGACGCTTACCCGCAACATCGCCGCCGTGCAGGACGCGAAATTATTCGACTGGCTCGTGCATCTTTACGAAATCTGGGCGCGTCTCGACCCCGAAGTCGTGCGCGTCAGCGCGCAACTGGGTCTCGCCGAGTTGCTTCTTACGGGTTGCACGACGAGCACCGACCAGTTCTATGTTTTTCCCGAAGGGCAGCCGACGGACTTGATAGACCGTCAGGTAGAAGCCGCGCGGGAAATCGGTATGCGCTTCCAGCCCTGCCACGGCTCTATGTCGAGGGGAAAATCCAAAGGCGGCCTTCCGCCCGACCGCGTCGTGCAGGATGAAGCCGCCATTTTGAAAGAAAGCGAGCGGCTTATATCGAAGCACCACGATCCGTCGCCGCGGGCAATGACGAGAATCTCTCTGGCGCCATGCTCGCCGTTTTCCGTGACGAGCGAGTTGCTCAAAGAAACCGCCAAACTGGCCCGCGCCAAAAAAGTGCGCATACACACCCATCTTGCCGAAACTCTCGACGAAGAACAATTTTGCATTGATATGCACGGGCTGAAGCCTCTGGCGTATATGGAGAAGGTCGGATGGACAGGCTCCGACGTGTGGTATGCTCACTGCGTTCATATGTCCGACGACGAAATAAAACTTATGGCCGAGACGAAGACCGGCGTGGCGCACTGCCCGACGTCGAATCTCCGTCTGGGTTCCGGCATCGCCCCGATAAGAAAAATGCTCGACGCGGGAGTCCCGGTCTCTCTGGCCGTTGACGGCTCGGCGTCAAACGATACCTCCGATATGCTCGGAGAACTCAGACAATGCCTCCTTGCGCACAGGATAAAATCCGGCGTCGGCTCGATGCCGGCCGAAGACGTTTTTCGTATGGCCACTCGCGGTGGCGCCGCGGTCCTCGGACGCGATGACATCGGATCTCTGGAGCCCGGCAGGGCCGCCGATGTCGCCATTTTCGATATGAGACAGATAGGATACGCCGGAGCCCTTCACGACCCGCTGGCGGCGCTCGTTTTTTGCGGCGACAGCCACATAGCCCGCACCGTCATCGTCAACGGTAAAGTAGTTGTTGACGGAGGGCGTCTCGTCACGGTGGACGGCGACGTTTTATTCGCCGAGGCCGACGCGCTTTCGCGCAAACTTATAGGCTCCTGACATATTCCTAACCGTCCGGCGGCAATCGGTAAAAATGAGAAAGACACTTCTTGCGCTGATGATCCTCGCCGCACCCGCGACAGACGGCCTTCTCGCCCAGCAAACCAAAATAACCCCCGATCTCGCCGCGTCGCTGGAAAATGCCAAGCCGCATGACCAAATCCGCGTAATCGCCTTGATGTCCGCGAAGTTTTCTTTCCGGCCTTTCAGCGTTTCGATAGCGGAGCAGAGGGAACAAATCCGTCTTCAGCGAATCGAAGAGTTGAAAAAGTTCTCGTCTTCGGACCAGTCGAGCGTCGCTGATTTCCTTTTGAAGGCCGTTTCCGAAAAGAAGGCCTCCGCTATCCGTTCCAACCTCGTCAAAAATCTCGTTTCTTTTCGCGCCGCGCCCGACGTTATACGCGAGCTTGACCGCCGCGACGACGTCGCGCTCGTTTTCCCTTACGACGAAGCCAAGTTTTCCGACGAGACCGTTACCGACGCGGAACTCAACATTGTGGACTATACGCGGGACTTCGCCGCGGCTTTTAAAAGGCTCTCGGACGCCAATCCGATGGCTCGCAGGAACGCGATATTGTTTTTGTCGCGCGAGAACACGGCCGAAACGCTCAAGGCCATCGCCGGTGTGCTTTACGACGACGACGTTCTTGTGCGGCGCACAGCCGTCGAGGCCGTGGGGCGGTTTCAGGGCTCGGCCCAGGCGCGCCAGGCCGTCGCGGAGTTCCTGAAAAAAGAAACCGACGTCGCGGCCAAGATATCGGCCATCCGCGCGGCGGGCGAACTCGGGGGGCAGTCCTCCGTCGAGATACTCAAAAAACTCGCCGCCGACCCCTACGCCATATACCGCGCCGAAGCCGTCAAGGCTTTGGGCAAGATAAACCCGGCCGGCGGCCTGTCAGCCGTGATGACATCGGCCGTATCGGACGAAGCCGAAGGTGTCAGAATCGCGGCGATGGATGTCGCGGGGCGGCTTCAAATAAAATCGCTGATGACGCAAGTTCGCGCCAATCTCTCGGATACGTCTCCCATAGTGAGGCGGTCCGCCGCCTGGTCTCTGGGCCAAATGGGCGATTCCGCCGAGATAGATTTACTGCTCAAGGCGGCGGCGGCCGACTCCGAAGATTTCGTTCGGGTCGAGGCGGCCAACTCCGTCGAGATTATACGCAGCCGAATTAAGTCGCGGTCAAAATGACGAAACATAAACCCTCCGTAAAAATAAAGTTTTATCCGCCCCTGAAAGACATTTTGGGCGTCGGCGAGGTGTCCTTGAGCGCCCGGGATGTATCCGACGCTCTCGAGATATTGAGCGAGCGTTACGGCGAAAAATTTTCATCCGAAGTTCTGGAGCCCGGCGGCGGCGTTAAAAATTATTATATACTTCTTCTTGACGACAAGCCCGTGAATCAGCAAAATCCGGCCGCGGCCAAGTTCAGGAAGGGAGACGTGCTGCACATCTTTCCGCCGGTCGCCGGCGGCTGATTGAAATGGATATTCCGGAAATCCTCAAATCGTCCCGCGTGGTGGCCGTCGTCGGGCTTTCTCCCAAGGAAGACCGACCGTCGTCCCGCGTGGCGGCCTACTTGAAAAAATCCGGCTATAAAATAATTCCGGTCAATCCGGGTCAAACGGAAATACTCGGCGAAAAATGCTACAAGTCTTTGCTTGACGCGCCCGACAAAATAGACATAGTGGATGTTTTCCGGCGGAGCGAAGAGGCGCTTGCCGTCGCCCAAGACGCCGTAAAAATCGGCGCGCGGGTTTTATGGCTTCAGGAAGAAGTCGTCAACGAAGCCGCCGCCGCCCTTGCCCGAGCCGCCGGTCTTGATGTCGTAATGGATAGATGTATGCTTAAAGAACACCTGCTGTTACCGAAAAAAAATGCGGACGGAGACCTCAATATATGAAAATCGGAGTCATCACCGACACGCACGAGAACGTCGGACAGATAAAAAAAGCCGTCGAGTTTCTGAATTCCTCGTCGGTGGATATGGTACTTCACGCCGGAGACATCATATCTCCCATAATGACCGACCATTTGAATAAACTCAATGTCAGAATGCTGGGTGTTTTCGGCAATAACGACGGGGAAAAAAATCTCTGGCGCCGCCGCTTGTCGGAGTTCCCGAACGGGGCCGAAATAAGAGAGCGCTACGCGGAGGTTGAGGCCGCCGGAGCGAAGTTTCTCGTTATCCACGAGCCGTATCTTCTCGATTCGCTTGTGGCGGGCGGCAAGTACGACTTTATAATTTACGGGCACACGCACGTAACGGACCTTCGACTCGACGGACGCACAGTTGTGCTGAATCCCGGCGAGACTTGCGGTTTGATGAGCGGCAAATCCGTCGCCGCCGTCATAAATCTCGACGCCAAGACCGTGGTGGTAACGGACCTCGATTCGGGGCGCGAAGTCGCCCGTCTCAATTATGCTAAATAAAATAGTCGCAATCCTGGCCTCCGGCCGCCGTGGCGGGAACTCCGAGTTCTTGCTTCGCCGCGCCCTTCCGGGTTATCCGCGAGGGAAAGTAAAAATTATTCGCACGGCGGCGATGCGTTTGGCGCCGTGTGAGGCCTGCGGTTGGTGCGACACGCGCGGCGAGTGCCGAGTAAAGGACGACTTCCAAAAAGTGTCGCGCGATATTTTGGCGGCGGACGCCGTCGTCGTCGCCTCTCCGATATATTTCTACGGACTTCCATCCTCTTTCAAAGCTCTGATAGATCGTTCGCAGTGCATGTGGGCGCGTAAATATCTTCTGAAAAAAAATCCCGCGCCGACGAGACCGGCCTACACGATTCTCGTCGGAGGCACCGGTGGCAAGAGGCTTTTCGAGGGCTCTTTGCTGACGCTTAAATA
>JASEHK010000070.1:7107-7359 GCA_030018875.1 Endomicrobiia bacterium
GTCTATAATCTTAAGCCCTCCGGCGAACTCTTAGTCAGAAACGCCGATGAAAAACTCGCCGTGGTCTCGGACATCTCGGCGTTGCGTTCGGCGGCATCACTTATAAAAAATAAATGAAAGAGGCCATGTATTACGATAAACTCTCCGACGGCGCCGTCGTGTGCCGCCTATGCCCGCACGAATGCCGCATTAAAGAAGGCGCTTCGGGCATTTGCAAGGCGCGCGCCAACTCCGGAGGAGTTCTGAAGACGC
>JASEHK010000071.1 GCA_030018875.1 Endomicrobiia bacterium
GGACAAGAAACAGATATAAAAATCAAGACGACTTATTTACAAGTCGCGTGGGAAATGGTGATACCAATAAAAGATAAGAGTGGAGGCGTTACTATGAAAGCGGTAAAAGAAAAATTTCTTGTTGACAAAAAAGGTCATAAGACGGCGGTGGTGCTTGGCATCGACTTTTACAATCATCTGCTTGACGATATGGATGATTTAAGAATTATTGCCGAAAGAAAAGACGAACCTGCCCTGACCCTCAAAGAGGTGGAAAAGCGACTTAGACACAATGGACTTATATAAAATAGAAGTCAAAAAATCGGCGGTCAAAGAGTTGCGGACGCTTGATACGAGGTTTATTCCCATTATTTGGAGGCAAATAAAAAATCTTTCCGAAAATCCCACTCCGATGCACTCGGCGAAACTTTGGGCCAGCGATAAAAGTTATCGCATACGTATCGGCAATTACAGAGTCGTATATCAGGTGGATGATGACAGGAAAATCGTAACCGTTCAGAGAATAAAACACAGAAGAGAAGTTTATAGATAAGTGTCGGGGTAATAAAACAATGAATACGACCACAAACTCAAAAAACTTCATATCGTCGTCGGAATACGACTGGCGGCTTGCTCTCTGCGACGCGCGCGGTTCGATAGCGCACGTAAAAATGCTCTCGGCGCGCAAAATAATTCCGCCGCGCGACGCGGCCAAAATAATCCGCGCGCTCGAAAACTTGTCCGCTGAAATTCGAGTGTCTCTGGCCGCCGGACGGCGACCGAGCCTTCCCGCCGCCGAAGACATACACTATGCCGTCGAGAAAGAAATAATACGCCGTCTCGGCCCCGTCGGAGGAAAGATGCATACCGCCCGCAGTCGCAACGACCAGGTCGCGACCGACCTTCGCCTGTGGCTCAAAGAAGAAATTCCCTCGATAATCTCATCTTCTCGACGAGCCCGCAAAGCGATACTGTCCAAAGCCGCCGCTAACATATCCGCCGTAATGCCCGGGTACACTCATCTTCAGCAGGCGCAGCCCGTGCTTTTCGCGCATTGGCTGTCGGCGTATAACGAGATGCTCATGCGCGACGAATCGCGCCTTGCGGATTGCCTTAAGCGCCTCGACGAATCGCCGCTGGGCGCAGCGGCCTTCGCCGGAACGTCTTTTCCCGTGGACCGACGGCTTACCGCTCGTCTGCTCGGCTTCGAGCGACCGATGGCCAATTCCGTGGACGCCGTCTCTGCGCGCGATTTCGCCTGCGAGTTCGTCGCCGCCTGCGCCGTGCTGCTCGTCAATCTGTCGCGTTTCGCCGAAGACCTCATAATCTTTTCGTCGTCGGAGTTCGGCTTCATCGTCATGCCCGCCGACTATTCGAGCGGGTCTTCCATAATGCCGCAGAAGAAAAATCCCGACTGGCTCGAACTCGTGCGCGCCAAGGCCGCCTCGGCCGTCGGCTCTTTGATGTCGCTTCTGGCGCTTACGAAAAATCTGCCGCTGTCCTACAACCGCGACCTTCAGGAGGACAAGATGCACGTCTTCGCCGCTGCTGACGCCGCGCGTATGTCGCTGGATGTTTCGGCCGCTGTCGCGCGGGGGCTTCAAGTGAGGCCGTCAAGGATGTTGTCGGCTTTCAATAAGGACTATCTTTTAGCCACGGAACTCGCGGATTATCTCTCAGTCAAAGGCATCCCATTCCGCGAAGCGCACAGAGCCGTCGCTTCCGTCGTAGAAGAGGCCTCGCGTCTGGGCGTCGGGCTTAAGGATATTCCGCTTGCGAGTTACAAGAAGCGTTCAGCCGTCTTCGGCCGCGACCTTTATTTATGTCTCGACCCGCGTCGAGCCGTCGCATCTAAAAAATCCTTGGGCGGTACCGCCGGGTACAACGTGGCCCGATACATAAAAACCGAACTCTCCCTCTTGAAAAAAATATGATTAAACCGTCGTTCCCGTCACATCCGCCATTCTGCGCGCCGTTTTTGTTTTCGACTCGCCGGATGGTATTTGCCGCGACGCTTATTGTTGTCGCGCTGTTCTCTTGCCGACGGGGAGCGCTTTCGGCCGAGCCGCCCGTGCGCGCGCCCGCGTCGGCGGTAAGAATCTTCAGCGTCGCCGACGCGGTTTTTTACGGCATCAGGAATAATCAGCAAATTCTCGTCGCGAATGAGGAAATCGAAATCGCCCGCGCCAAAATCAGGGAGACCCACGCGCTCGTTTTTCCGAAGATAGACTTTAATCTTAACGCATCAAAATACGAAACGGCCACGCCGTTCGTTCTGTCTGACGCGCTCGGCTCCATTTACTACGACGCGCGGCGTTCGCCGTCGGAGAATTATACAGCCAAGTTCACTCTTGCGCAGTACCTTTATGCCGGCGGCAGGTATACATCCAATATGCGCCTCGCGCGCACTAATATGCGCGTGGCCGAAACCAACAAGGAAATACTCGTTTCCCACGTTCGCGCCGAAGTCAAAAAAGCATTTTACCGTCTTATCCATGCTTTGGCGCGGTTGGATGAAATGAAAAAAGAGGCCGCCCGCCTCGAACTCTCCCAAAATTCCTCCGACAAAGATATACTGATTTCCCTTAAAAGGGATATTTTGATGACGGAAAAGGACTCCGCCGCCGAGCGCCTTGGTTTTCTTTCCGCCGCGGGGCTCGAACTTAATACGTTTTTTGAGACATCGGGAACTTTGGAAAAAGATATGCCCTCGTCGCTCGACGCCGATAAATTGGTGGCCCAGGCCTACCAATACCGACGGGAACTCAGCAAAGTGGCCATACAGGAGACCATAGATTCCCTGGCCGTTTCTCTGTTGCAGACCGAGCGCTTTCCGGCCGTCTCGCTGGGCGGCACGTATGAACTCGTAGATATCAACAGATCCGACTCGAGAAAAAACTGGGCGATGTTTATGAATCTGAATCTTCCGATCTTCGACGGCTGGGCGTCATGGGCCCGCCTCGACTCCCGCAAATCCCACGCGCGGCAGAGCGCTATAAGAAAGACCGACGCCGAGGACTCGATATCTTACGAGGTGCGGTTGGCGGTTTTGAACTGCGAGACCTCGGCTAAAAAAGTTAAGTATGACGCCGAGCGGCTCGCCGCTATTCTCTCCTCGCCTTCATCGAGCCCTCGCTCCATATTTCTGGCGCGATTAGACCTTTTGGACTCGCGTCTCTGGGCTGTCGCTTGCCTGATAAATCTCGAACTCGCCGTCGGAAAAGAAATATTGTGAAGAAAATCCGGCGCGCGCTCGCCGCCCCTGTTTGTCATTGCGAGGTCAAGGGCTTGCCCTTGACCGAAGCAATCTCTGCTTTCGGGAGATTGCTTCGTCCCCCGCATCAAGTGCGGGGTCCTCGCAATGACAATCTTTTTGCCCGCCGCATCGCCTTTATCTTTGTTTTTTTTACCGCTTCCCGCTTTCTGCTTCCCGCTTCCCGCCTTCGGGCCGCGCCGCTTTTTTCCGAAGAAGGGGTGGTATTGGACTATCTCTGGCACGCGGCCTCGGCTCTCCCCGCGTCGAAACGCCCCAAGGTCGCGCTTGTTCTTTCCGGAGGCGGCGCGCGGGGATTTGCCTACATAGGCGCCCTGCGTGTGCTTGAACGTTACGGCCTTCCCGTGGATATAGTCGTAGGCACGAGCATCGGCGCCGTCATCGGCTCCCTTTACGCCGGCGGCGTTCCTCTCGAAAGATTGGAATACATATCCGCCGATCTCGGCTGGGACAAGATATCGGATTTCGGCAACGCGTCCGTCGTCGGGCTTTTGCTCGGGCGCAATCTGCTCTCCACGGAACGGCTCGAAGCGTACCTGGAAAAATATCTCCGAGGTAAAAGTTTTCACGAACTTAAAGTCAAGTTCGCCTGTGTCGCCGTTGACATATCCACCGGCGAGCGCATAGTTTTTACCGAAGGCAAGGTGGCTCCGGCCGTGCGCGCGTCCGCCACGATACCGGGACTTTTCAGCCCCGTGCCCTTTCGTCATCGTTACCTGGTTGACGGCGGACTGGTGGACAACATACCGGTTGATCTGGCCCGCTCCATGGGGGCCGATATAGTGATAGTTCTGAGCGCTCGCTCCGATTACACGCTGAATCCCTCCGAAGGTATTTTCCGCACTCTCACCCAGGCCATATACATACAGGGCGCGCTTCTGGAAAACGAGTCGCTCAAAAAGGCCGATTTTATAATCGCCCCCGACGTAAAAAGCGTTTCGGCCGCGGACCTTTCCAAGGCCAAGGAATGCATAGCCGCCGGCGTGGTGGAGACCGAGTCGCGCATGGGGGCGCTCAAGGAGTTTATCGTGCGAAAATTTCTGGCGTTCGGCGGGCCGGAGATTTACAGGTAAACACGGATATGAAAATTTTCAACTGCATATTTTTGATAATTGTTTTTGCAATTTTGAATGCCGCGGCCCGGCAACAGGCGATGATCGCCGCGCCCTCATCCGACTCCGAACTCGAGAGACTTTATGCCGTTTCCGTCGGACGCGCATCCGACGCGCGCAAGGCCGACGCCTTCTACTCTCTCGGAGAGATTTACATGGAACGCTCAAGAACTCAGGAAGCCCTCAATTATTATCTTTCGAGTTACAACCACTCGCGCTCCCGAAAAAGAAAACTCCGGGCGCTTGAGCGTCTGTCGGATATATATTATTCCGGAGGTTCTCTGGGCAAGGCTATAGAGTTTGCCAAAGAGGCGGCGGCCATATCGCCCCGCGAAACGAAAATAGCCAAAAAACTCTCCGGATATTATGTCAAGGCCGACCTGCGCATTCAGGCGGTGGAAGAGTATAAAAAAATACTTGAGAGGGACCCCGACGACATTGAGGCCTTGGTGGGCGCTGCCGGGGTTCTGGAGTCCCTCGGACTCTATGCCGACGCCATAGAGCACTACAAAAAAGCCATTGTCCGCGGCGCTTACAGAGATGTGACACTTAGGGTGGCCTATTGCTACGAAATATTTTCCGAGCGCGCCGTAGCCGAGGCGCTTCTGAAAGAATATCTGGCCGTCCATCCGGATTACGGCGGTTTCATACAATTAGGCAAACTTTACTATTCGTCGAGGGAGTATGCTCGCGCCGCCGAGGCGTTCTCTTCGGCCGTAAAGATAAATCCGCGAGGCCGCGAGGCGCTTTTGCTCTCCGGCATCGCTTATTATAAATCATCCATGCCCGATGAGGCCGCCGAGATGTTAAAGATATTGTTGATGGAAACGCCCGACTCGGCTGCGGCTCATTTTTTTCTGGGGCTTGTTCTGGATTCTTCCAATGAGAAGTCCGCCGCCGCCCAGTACGGCGCGGCTCTGCGCGGGTTGACGGGCGAGGACTCTTTGTTGGCCGTCGTTACCCTGCGGATGATGAAGTCGTCGCCGACGGTCCTTCGAACACATTCGCGCTGATTTTGAAAATTCCGCCCAAATTAAGTATAATAACCGAATATAAAGATATTCAAGGAGACAAATAAAAATATGCAGGCGCTCGTGTCAATAAACTCATCGCAGCACAAAGTGGCGGTAGGTTCAAAAGTAGTCGTCAACCACATCCAAAACGTCAACCCCGGAGATACTCTTGAGTTCGATAAGGTGCTCCTCATATCCGACGGCGACAAGACCATCGTCGGCGCGCCCGTCGTGCCCAATGCCAAAGTCGTCGTCGAGGTCGTGGGGCATAAAAAAGCGCCGAAAGTCATAGTATTCAAAAAGCGCTCCAAAAAAGGTTACAAGAAAACACGTGGGCACAGACAGTCTCTGACGGAACTGACGGTAAAAGAAATTGTGCTGAGTGTTCACTAAATAAATCTAAAAGTCGGGAGCGTCGCTGATATGGCACACACAAAATCTCAGGGGTCGTCCACAAACGGCAGAAACTCTCCGGGCCAGCGGCTCGGCATAAAGACCTTCGGCAGCGAGCGCGTTCTTCCTGGCGCGATTATAGTGCGTCAGCGCGGCACCAAGGTTTATCCCGGCGCAGGCGTCGGAATGGGCGCCGACTTTACGATTTTCGCCAAGACGGCCGGCGCGGTGCTTTTCAAAAGGGGCGCGAAAGACCGTCTGACCGTAAGCGTACAGCCGTCTGAAAAATAGACGTCCGCAGTATTTCCATCCCCGCTTTATCGTCTCGGATACGAGCATGTGTCGGCTCCGGGCCGACTCCATCCGATCATCCGTATGAAAAACTCTAAAAAAAAACCATCCCCCGCGGCGGATGTTTTGTCTTCATCGTCATTATCCTCCTCCTCATTACCATTATCGGCGGCGGCGCCTCGGCAGAAGTCCGTCGGGCTTTTCGTGGACAAGGCCGTGATATCCGTTTCCGGCGGCGACGGCGGCGACGGCGCGATGAGTTTTCGCAGGGAAAAATACGTTCCGTTCGGAGGGCCGAACGGCGGCAACGGAGGCAAAGGCGGCGATGTGTGGCTTGAGGCGTCCACAAGATCGGCGACGCTGCTTGATTTCAAATACCGCCCGAATTTTAAGGCCGCCCCCGGCGGCAAGGGCGAGCCTTCCGACAGAACGGGAGCATCGGGAGAAGACCTCGTCATAGAGGCGCCCGTCGGAACGATAGTTCGCAAAAACCGCGAGTTCCTGGCCGATCTGGCCGTCCCCCATCAGAGAGTCATCGTTGCAGCCGGCGGAAGAGGCGGGCGCGGAAACAAATCATTCAAGACACGCTTCGACACCGCTCCCAGGGTTTACGAGAAAGGTCAGCCCTCTGAAACCGCCACGCTTGAGTTGGAGCTTAAATTAATCGCCGACATCGGAATAATCGGTCTGCCGAACGCGGGGAAGTCATCCATTTTGGCGCGGGTGACTTCGGCTCATCCCAAGATAGCATCCTATCCCTTTACCACGCTCTCTCCCAATCTCGGTGTGGCCCGCATCCGTTCGGGCAGTTTCGTTTTAGCCGATATACCGGGCATTATCGAAGGCGCTCACGACGGCAGGGGGCTGGGTCACGATTTTTTGAGGCACATAGAAAGAACCAAGATGCTCCTTCACGTCATAGACGGTTCGGGCGCTTCGGGCGATCCTTTTAGCAATTATAAAGTTCTGCTGGCCGAACTCGGTTGCCACTCGAAGGCCCTGCTTGAAAAGCCGGCCGTAATCGCCTTCAACAAAACCGACGCGCCCGGGACCGCGAAGAATCTGACGGCCTTTCGCCGCCGCGTCAAAGGCAAAAAAATATTCCCAATTTCCGCCGTCGCCGGCGACGGCCTGACGCCTATGCTCGACGAATGCGCGTCGCTGGCCGCCAACGCCCCGCCCGCGCAGCGCGCCGCCCCGTCGGAAGACATCAGAAGGTTCGTCTATGCGCCGGAGTTTTCCATTGCCCGCGATATCGGCGGAGCGTGGGTCGTTCGCGG
>JASEHK010000072.1:0-5929 GCA_030018875.1 Endomicrobiia bacterium
AAAAATAATCCGCGAGCACTGCTGTGCGGGCGTAGTCGCTGTAGTCGTAAGTTATCCTGGTTTTGGCGAAAGCGCCGTCCGTGTTGTTATATCCGGGCTCTATGGCGACATTCAGCGGGCCGTCGCCCAGAGAGTGCCACCAGTACGGGAGCCAAAAAACCGGAATCTTTCCGACGTAAAATACGGCGCTCATTGCGCTTACGAATCTTCGGGGCACGACGCTCAGTCGCGGTGTAATTATTTTATAATGCGGTTTTTCGGCGGTGCAGGTGGTGAACGAAGCGCCCGACCCGC
This sequence comes from Endomicrobiia bacterium, assembly GCA_030018875.1. Lineage (GTDB taxonomy): Bacteria > Elusimicrobiota > Endomicrobiia > PHAN01 > PHAN01 > PHAN01. The sequence continues at coordinate 295 of JASEHK010000072.1, forward strand.
GGTATTTAACTCCTTTGCGCCTGACCTTTTTTGAAGTGAATACCCATGAGCCGACGAATCCCCGCGCGTCCTCCATATACCCTGCGTCGTTCGCCGAGCTGAAGTTTCCCGATGAGAAAAAAACGGCGTCGCCTCCGCGCGCGAACTTCGCGCCTCCCGAAACGTATATGATTTTTTCCTCGACAAATACCTCGGCGCGCTCGGCTTCAAGTATCGTCGCGCCGCGTTTGATTACCACATTGCCGTCGGCGCGCGCCACGCGGTTCACAGTGTCGTACTCAATCGCATCGGCGGAAATGTCTACGGGAAGTTCATCTTCACGGGGAGCGCGCGCGGCCGCTGCGGCGGCCGTGGACTTTTTCGGCGCGGCCGCGAAGGTGGATACGACTACGCCGGCGCCGTCGGCGGATTTTCCTTCGGCCGAAGTTGCCAAAACCCCTCGCGCCGGAAAAACGAGCGCCGTCGAAGCCGCGCATACAAAAATGCCGACGCGCGCGCCCACGGAAAACGCCTCCGTCGCCTTCGAAGATTTCATCTAAAGTCCTTGCGCGCGGCAAGCAAGGCCGCTCCGGCGACGCCAAGCACTGCGGCATTTTTTGATACGAACACGCGCACTCCCGCCGACGGACAATCAAACGCCCTGGACTTCATCTCTCGAATCGCGGCCGGCAGAAAAAACCTCGAGGCGCGCGAGATCCCGCCGGTTATCACCATCGCGGCGGGATTGAAAATGTTGACGATATCGGCCAGGAGGACTCCGAGTATCAAACCCGTTTCGCGCCATGTCTCGATGGCCGCGCGGTTTCCCCGCGCCGCAAGCGCGCAGACGTTCTCAGGCGTGATCTCCGACGGACATGGAGGTTTCCTCCCGCCGGAAATATCGCGGAAACGCGATACGATGGCGTCGCGCCCTATGTATCTTTCAAAACAGCCGCGATTGCCGCAGGAGCACTTTATGCCGGACGGCTCATACGTCAAATGTCCTATCTCGCCGGCGGAGCCGCCGGAGCCGCGATAAAGTTGTCCGCCGACGATAATACCGCCGCCGATGCCCGTGCCCATCGTAATACAGACCATATCGCCATAACGCTCGGCGCAGTCGAGAGACCATGCTCCGACCGCCGCCGCGTTGGCGTCGTTTTCCACGATTACCGGCCGACGCAGTATCTTGCGGGCTATGTTTGCCAAAGGCAAATTTTTCCATCCGAGATTGGGACTGAAACGGACAACGCCTTGAGCGCGGTCAACGTCTCCGGCCACGGCAACTCCCGCGACCGCGTAAGACCCCGCGTTTCCGACGAGACGAGAGATGTTTTCAAAAAGTTTGACGGGGTCACTCTCAAACGATATAGAATCTAAAACGGATATTTTTCCGACGGAAGATGCCGCGCCTATCTTGACCTCGGTTCCTCCGATATCTATGCCGAGGGTCTTCACGCGGTGACCACCTTATGGCCCCAGCGGCGGCGATTTTTCACCAGATTTCTGGTGTCCACGACGAGACGGGAATGGCGGGCTATGAAATCGCCGTCGTATTCCGAGTGGTCGGTAAGAACTACCGCGCAATCGTATCGCTTAAGCGAAGACGCGCTCAGGGGCACGGATTTTTTGACGAAAGCATATTTTCTTGTGCGGTGGGTTCGGAGCGTGTGCGGGTCGTTGTAATCCACTCGGGCATTCTTGGACTCGAGCAGTTCCATCACCTTGAAAGACGGCGATTCCCTGACGTCGTCAATGTCTTTCTTATAGGCGAGCCCCAGAATGAGTATCCTTGCCCCCGATATGGATTTCCCGCGGGCATTCAGAGTTTCTACTGTTTTTCCGACGACGTATTCGGGCATTCTTGTATTGATTTCACCGGCGAGTTCTATGAATCTGGTCGAGAAACCGTACTCCCTGGCCTTCCAGGTCAGATAAAAAGGGTCTATGGGTATACAATGCCCGCCGAGCCCGGGACCGGGGTAGAAGGCCTGAAAACCGAACGGCTTGGTTTTGGCGGCTTTTATGACTTCCCATATATCAATGTCCATCTTGTCGAAAAGCATCTTCAGTTCGTTGACCAGCGCTATATTGACGGCGCGATAGATATTCTCAAGAAGCTTTGCGGCCTCGGCGGCCTTCGTCGAGGAAACCGGCACGGTCGTCTCGACTATCCGGTCGTAAAGAGCTTTCGCAACCTCAAGGCACCCTGAAGTGTATCCGCCGACCACCTTGGGGGTGGTGCGCGTGTTGAATGTCTTATTGTTCGGGTCCTCTCTCTCCGGAGAAAACGCGAGATAAAAATCCCTGCCGGCCTTCAGCCCCGATTTTTCCAGCGCGGCCCTCAACTCGCCGTCGGTCGTGCCCGGATAGGTTGTGGACTCAAGCACGACGAGTTGGCCGGGCATCAATGTCCGCGCGATTGCTTCGGCGGTGTTAAGAACATAAGAAAGGTCGGGCTCGCGATGCTCGCCCAGAGGCGTCGGCACGCATATTATGACGGCGTCGGCCGTTCTTAACTTTGAGAAGTCCGCCGTCGGATGGAACCGTCCGTCCTTTTTCCATTTTGACACGAGCGAAGAACGGAAATGCTTTATGTAACTTTTGCCGGCTTTAAGCATTTGTATTTTGCGCGGGTCTATGTCGAAACCCCTTACTTTGAAACCGGCGGAAAGAAATGCTCCGGCCAGCGGAAGGCCGACGTATCCCAAACCTATAACGGCGATTTCGGCCTTCAGCGTTTTGATTTTCTCCGCAAGAGTCATTGCTCCCTCCGTTTTCCCCCGATTATTCCCAGCGCTTCGCCGGCCAGATACAAAGAACCCGCCACGATAATATTGAGACGGGCGGATGTTTTTTGCGATAAGAGTTTTTTGAGCCCGCCGGAGGGAAGAGTCCTGACGGGGACTGATGTGATTTTTTTCAAAACATTTACCAGGGCGACGGCCGGCAGAGCGCGCGGGACTGACAGTTGCGGCACGGCGATCTCGTCGGCCGCGCGGACCACGCTTCGGGCCATCGCGGAATAATCCTTGTCGCGGAGCGCCCCGAAGACGAATATAGTCCGGCGTTTCGCAAGCGGCGATTTCAGATATTCGGAAACGAAACGGCGCATAGCGTCGTCGTTGTGCGCTCCGTCAACGATGACGGTTTTGCCGCGGAAGTTTCTTATATCGAAACGCCCTGTCCAGCGCGCGGCGGACAGACCTTTCCTTATCGAGACCTCGACGATGGAACCGAATACGCGCGAAGCCACGATGGCGGCCTTGACGGCCGCCGCCGCGTTTTGGGCCTGATACCCGCCCATCAGGGCGATTTCAAGGCCGTTAATCCGCAGCGCTTTTTCTTTATAGTCGAAAATCTGCCGACGGCGGCGCCAATCCGCGCGGCAATTCATAGCCTTAAAATCCGCGCCGAACTTGTATATTCCGCAACCAGTCCGTCGCGCAGCCGACGAAGCCAGACGAAAAAGCCCCGCGCTCAAATCTCCGACGACGAGGCCGATGCCTTTTCTGACGATGCCCAGGTCTTCGGCGATTACATCCGCGAGGTCTTTTCCGAACAAGTCCTCGTGGTCTCTCGATACTCCGGTTATGACCGTTGCCGCCTTGTCGTCGAAAACGTTGGTCGCGTCGTAAGTTCCGCCGACGCCAACCTCCATAACCGCGACGTCGGCGAGGCATTGGGAGAAATAAATCGCGGCAAGCGCCGTCATCGTTTCAAAAAAAGTGAGTCCCGAACTCTCCGCCGCGCGACGGTAACGCGCGTAAAGCCCGTACAATTTCTTGCGGGTTATCGCTCTTCCGTCGAAGTTTATCCTCTCCTCGACCCTTATCAGATGGGGCGACGTATAAAGCCCGACTTTGAGTCCCGCGGCGCGCAATATCGCCGAGAGGTAAGCCGCCACGCTGCCCTTGCCGTTGGTTCCAGCAACGTGAATTATTTTAAGCGACGACGGGTCAATTCCCGCGACGGAAAAAAACGACCGTATCCTACCGAGTCCGGGTTTTATTCCGGTGTACTCTTTCTTGGACCAGTCTTCAAAAAACCGTCCGGCTGCGGACATGTCGGCTTTTATGACGGTGTTGCGCATAAGTTGCGGCGATAAAATGGAAGTGTCGCTTTTTTCAAAGACGAGATTATTCCTCCGATGGACATCGGAGTCAGAATGACAATTAAAAGTGTTATCTGATTTATGAGAAATCCAATATATCAAGAAGTTTTATCAGAATGCCCTTGAGACTTTTCCTGTCGGAAACGATGTCCACCATTCCGTGCTCTTCCAGAAACTCAGCCCTCTGAAAGCCGTCGGGCAATTTCTGCTTTATCGTCTCCTCTATCACTCTCGGACCGGCGAAACATATCAGCGCTCCTCGTTCGGCGATGTTGACGTCGCCGAGCATGGCGTACGACGCGCTCACTCCTCCGGCGGTCGGATCCGCCATGATGGATATGAAAAGCACTCCGGCCTCGTCGAGGCGGGCGATGGCCGCGGAGGCCTTGGCCATCTGCATCAACGAGATTATACCCTCCTGCATTCTGGCCCCGCCCGACGACGATACCACTATCAGAGGCCGTCTGGATTTAAGCGCGGCCTCGGCCGCCATCGCGACCTTATCACCCACGACAGATCCCATACTGCCGCCCATAAACTCGAAATCCATAACCGCTATAACGACTTCGTGCTTTCCTATTGACGCTGTTCCGGCGACAATCGCGTCCGAGGCGGAGAGATTGGCGGTTTTGGCGGCATACCCCGGAAAACCGAGATGGTCGAATGACGGGGGGCGCGTAATGGTTTCTCTGAAACTCTTTTCTTCGACGAGCATGTGCAACCTTTCGCCGGCATTGAGGCGGAAATAACCTTGGCACTTGGGGCAGACCCAGAGATTTTCCTTTAACTCCTTGTCGTATATTATCTCGTCGCAGGCCGGACATTTTCGCCAAAGACTTTTTTCTTCCGGCCTATTTTTTTCTTCCGACCTGTTTCTGCCTTCGTTTTTTGGCATTATCAAAACCTCTTCGGTCGTTTATTCACTGTCTTTATTGACGATATGGCTTTCTTGCATGCCGCGACGAAAGAAGCCACCGCCGTCGCGGCGCGGGACTTCGGAACATTTTCTATTATATCCATTATGGCCGAGCCGATTATCACGCCATCGGCATAACGGGCGAGTTCGGCGGCGCTCGACGGAGACGAGACACCGAATCCGGCGAATACCGGCGTATGAGGGCTTAAGCGCCTGAGCGACCGGATAAACCGCGCGGGCGGGAGATTGTTCTTCCCCTTGCGCGCGCCTGTAACACCCAGCAGCACGACGGCGTAAACGAATCCGCGCGACGCCACCGCTATTTTTTTAAGCCGCGCCGACGGTGTATTGGGCGCGGCCAGGTAGACGATATTGTCGGGAAGTTCGACACCTTTACGACGGAGCGCCGAGGCTGACTCGGGGGTAAGGTCTGGTATTATGAAACCGGCAACGCCAGAAACCCGCGACGCGTTTTTGAGATTTCGCGAGCCGAAAGCCAGCAAGGGATTAAGATAACTCATCAAATAAATGTCCGCGCCGGAGTGTTTAAGCCGACGGGCGAGAGCGAAGGTCTTTGACGTGGTGACGCCTTTTTCGAGAGCCTTTTGCGACGAGCGCTGGATGGT
>JASEHK010000072.1:5939-7336 GCA_030018875.1 Endomicrobiia bacterium
CGGGTCGGAAAACGGAACGCCAAGCTCTATTATGTCGGCCCCGGCGGCGATGGCGGCGCGGGCAATATCAACGGAAGTATCGAAGTCGGGAAGTCCTGTGGTTATGTATATCGCGAGTTTCTTGTCGCGGAATTTTCGTTTCATATATTGCGAGGACGACTTGTGCGCCCGGATTTTTTTTTGGATGAGGCCGCCACGATGCCGAGGTCTTTGTCGCCCCGTCCCGAAAGGCACACTATGACGGATTCACCCTTGCGCGTGGACGGCATCGTCTTATCGAGATAACCCAGAGCGTGAGCGGTTTCCAGAGCCGGCAATATTCCCTCCGCGCGCGAGAGCATATCAAAGCCGGCGAGCGCGGTGTCGTCGTCGGCAGCGGCGTAAATAGCCCGTCGGGTCTCTTTGTAAAAAGAGTGCTCGGGGCCAACGCCCGGGTAATCGAGGCCTGCCGATATCGAATGCGTCTCGAGTATTTGTCCGTTTTTATCCTGCAGGACGTAAGAGCGCGCGCCGTGAAGAACGCCGGGCGAGCCTTTGGAAAGTGTCGCGGAATGTTTGAGGGTGTCGAGCCCGCGCCCGGCGGCCTCGACTCCGATAAAGGCCACGCCGCGGTCGCGATAAAACGGCCGGAAAAGTCCCATAGCGTTTGAGCCGCCGCCCACGCATGCGATGAGACGGCTCGGCAATCTTCCTTCGGCAGATAGTATTTGCCGTCGGGCCTCGGCGCCTATTACCGACTGAAAATGAGCGACCATCGAGGGATAGGGATGAGGCCCCACGACCGAACCTATCACGTAGAATGTATCATGCGGCCTGGCCGTCCAGTCGCGCATGGCTTCGTTTATGGCGTCTTTAAGCGTCATCGAACCCGCGTTGACCGCAATTACGCGCGCGCCAAGAAGTTTCATGCGCTCGACGTTGGCGGATTGTCTTTCGACGTCCTTGGAACCCATATAGACGTCGCACTCAAGGTTAAGGAGCGCTGCGGCCGTCGCCGTCGCCACGCCGTGCTGGCCCGCGCCGGTCTCGGCGATGACTCTTTTTTTTCCGAGATTAATCGCGAGAAGACATTGCGCAACGGTATTGTTTATTTTGTGCGAGCCGGTATGCGCGAGGTCTTCCCTTTTAAGATACACGCGCGCGCGGTTCCACCGTCGGGTTAGATTGGACGCGTAATAAAGAGGCGTGGGCCGTCCGACGTAGTTTTTAAGAAGGAAGGCCAGACGCGCGCGGAATTCCCCGTCGCGCATCGCGGCTTTGAAACCGCGTGTAATCGCTTCCAAAGGAGGAACAAGAGTTTCCGGCGCGAACCTTCCGCCGAAATCGCCCCAGAATCCGTCGGGCGGGAAGCTTTTGTAACCGTCGGAGTAAGGGAATTTGGACGAGATTGCTTTCGG
>JASEHK010000073.1 GCA_030018875.1 Endomicrobiia bacterium
CGTATGCTTTTTTTCTCTCCGTGGGTCTTTTGATCAGATTCATTGAGATGCGTTTCCGGCCATAACTAATAATGACGTTGCGTCTTGTATTCGGAATGCTCGTCGGCGCGGCTTGGGGTTTGATATTTTGGTACTTCGGGCAATGCGACGAAGGCGTGTGTCTTTTCACATCAACATGGAAAACCACCGTTACAATCGGCGCCACGCTTGGCGCCATATGGGCGGTATGGCGAGATTGATTTTTCGTACCAATCTTTTATTATTTTTATCAAAATATATACGGGTTTGAATATTGATTTTGCGTGGGCTCGATTTTTTTATATAATTATTGTGGCCGAGATGTATCTTGATTTTACGTAAGGCATAAACCTTCTAAAATGACGCCAAAAACCAAACTTCCCGACTTGATAATCGGCGATTTACATATCAACCCGCCCATAGTGCAGGGCGGAATGGGAGTAAGAATCTCCCTGCACGGTCTGGCATCCGCCGTTGCGGCCGAGGGCGGTGTCGGTACCATTGCGTGCGCCCTGATAGGCGGCATTAAGTCGCATATGTCGTCCGACGACCACACCGCCGCCGACGCCGACGAACTGACTTTTCAAATAAGAAAAGTCAGGGAGAAAACAAAAGGCGTCGTCGCCGTCAACATAATGATGGCTCTTACGAATTATGACTCCCTTTACAATACGGCCGTACGCGAGGGAGTGGACATAATATTTTCCGGAGCCGGTCTTCCCTTGCGTCTGCCGGAATACGTGAAAGGTTCGAAAACAAAGATATCTCCTATAGTATCTTCCGCTCGCGCGGCCGAACTCATAACAAAGACCTGGGTCAGAAAATATAATTACGTCCCGGACGCGATAGTTCTTGAGGGCCCGCTCGCCGGAGGTCATTTGGGTTACAGCTTCGAAGAACTCGAAGATAAATCCAAAATGCCCAAATGGGAAGACATTCTGCCCGGCGTATTGGCGGTCGCCGATAAGTACGTCGCCAAAAACGGCCGGAAGATTCCGGTCATCGTGGGCGGCGGGATTTACGACGGCAAAGACATCGCAAAAGCGATTAAAATGGGAGCATCCGGCGTACAAATGGCCACCAGGTTCGCCGCCACCGTCGAGTGCGACGCCCATGAAAACTTCAAACAGGCCGTCGTAAACTGCAAAGAGGAAGATATAATAATCATAAAAAGTCCGGTCGGCATGCCCGGCCGCGCGCTCGACAACTCGTTCCTTGAAAAGGCGAAAAAAGGTCAGGTAAAGTTCGATTGCAGTTTCCAGTGTTTAAACACCTGCGATCCGCTTACGTCGCCATATTGCATAGCAACCGCTCTAATCGCCGCCGCCGAAGGACGTCTCGACGACGGCTTCGTGTTCGTCGGTCAGAACGCCGGCAGAGTCAATCGCGTTACAACGGTCAAGGAATTGATGGACGAAGTAGTTGACGAAGCCGTGCGCGAATTGGGTCTGAATAAATAATTTTAGTTCGTGTTTTTTTCGTCGGATACCCCCGCAATTTTTTATCTGTCGCAATAACGGGCATATATCTCAGTTGTTGCACTGCGGTAGTCGGGATATACTGGACCGGTATCAGGCGCTTGATAAGGTGGACATCATCAACGCATTATTCCCGTCGTCGCACTTCCAATCCGTTGCCGCCGTGTAAACTTCACATGGTGTCATATCTTCCAGCGACTGGTGGCGCCGCCGGGTGTTGTAAAACTCGAAATACTTCCTCATCCCTGCCCTGCACTCCGTGATATTCTGGTAATCGTACAAGTAAATGTTCTCGTACTTCACCGACCACCAGAGCCGCTCCACAAAAATGTTGTCATAAGCCCGGCCTCGGCTGTCCATACTTATCTTAACGATTTCCTCGGCCTTTATACTCTCTATAAAATCTTCGCTCGTAAACTGGCTGCCCTGGTCGCTGTTGAATATCTCCGGCCTGCCGTATAATCGGAACGCCTCGTCGAGCGCCTCCACGCAAAAACCGCTCTCAAGCGTGTTGGACAATCTCCAGCTCAATACAACGGGCTCTCTTGCGGGCGCCCAAAAAGCGTTGCCGCTTCTTGAGAAGGATATAAATCGTCTGAAAGTTACACTACAAATGTCGTAAAAAAGCGGATTGTAGTGTAATTTTACGTTCTATCAATACTTGACCAAAGGGGCTTCAAAAATGACCACCCGACCAACCGCACCACGCCTGGCTGACCTCGTAGATTATCAGTCAAGCGCCGTCGTCAGTAAAACGTTGATTGAGAAGAAAACCGGAACGGTTACGCTGTTTGCCTTCGACAAAGGCCAGGGCTTGAGCGAACACACCGCGCCGTTCGACGCAATGGTCTACGTCCTCGACGGAGCCGTCGAAATCACAATCTCCGGCAAGCCCGTAATCGCGCGTCAAGGCGAGATGATAATAATGCCCGCCCACGAGCCGCACGCGCTCAAGGGCATCGAGCGATTCAAAATGATGTTGACGATGATAAGGTCGTAAGCGTTGATATCGAAAGGGGACGTTTTATGACGACAAAAAAACTCCCGGCCGTTTTCGGTTTGGCGGCCGCATTGCTGGTCTCACTCGGAATATTCCGTTCGCCGGAGGTCTCTGCCGTGGACAAAAAATACAACCCGCTCACATCCGAAGAAGAAAAAGTCATCATAGACAAAGGAACCGAAAAACCTTTTTCGGGAAAATACAACAAGTTCAATGAGGCGGGAATATACGCTTGCAAAAGATGCGGCGCCGAATTGTACCGCTCGAGCGACAAGTTTGATTCCGCTTGCGGCTGGCCAAGTTTCGACGACGAAATAGCGGGGGCAATCACGAGAGTGCCCGACCAAGACGGCGTGAGGACGGAGATTATCTGCAGTAATTGCGGCTCTCATTTGGGGCACGTGTTTGCGGGCGAGAAACTCACTGATAAAAACATCCGTCATTGCGTCAACTCCATTTCTTTGAATTTCATAAAGACGAAAAAAAACGTCAGAAAGGCCTACTTCGCTGGCGGATGTTTTTGGGGCGTGGAGTATTATTTTCAAAACTTGGACGGGGTTGCCTCGACGAAAGTGGGTTACATGGGCGGCCACGAGAATAATCCGACCTACGCGGAAGTCAGCGACAAAAAAACTGGCCACGCGGAGACGCTGGGGGTCACTTATGACGCCTCGAAAGTGAGTTACGAAACCCTCGCGAAATTATTTTTTGAAATCCACGACCCGACACAGAAAAACCGTCAGGGCCCCGATATCGGCGAGCAGTACCGCTCGGCCGTTTTTTACGCCGATAACGAACAAAAAGACACCGCCGAAAAATTGATAAACATTCTCCGCGAGAAAGGATACGACGTCGTCACCGAGGTCGCGAAAGCGGGAACTTTTTGGCCTGCCGAGGATTATCATCAGAGATACTACGAAAAAAACAAGAAGCAGCCGTATTGCCACGTAAGAAAAAAGCGGTTTTGAACACATCCCGACGGAAACTACCCGCATAAACGCAATGCCGCGCCTGCCCTTGACATTAACCATAAAATATGGTATATATACCATAAAATATGGTGACTAATCGGGAGGCGCTATATGTTGGAATCCATCCTCGGCAATAAGACCGTCGAAAAAGTCCTTCTTTATCTTGAACGCTATGAGCAGGGATACCCTCAAAGCATCGCTCAACTGTTCGGAATAAGTGTCAACGGCATTCAGCAGCAGATGAAGCGCCTTGAAGACGGCGGCGTGGTATCCAGCAAACGCTACGGCAAACTGCGTCTTTATTCGTTTAATCCGCGTTACTATTTCCTTCCCGAACTGCGAGCCCTCCTCAAAAAAACACTCGACGCCCTGCCTGACACGGAGATAAAAAAATACTATACGCTTCGCACTCGCCCGCGCAGAAAAGGTAAGCCGCAATGAAAAGTGGCCGCAAAAAAGAGAACATCAGGAAGCTCGCCGCGCAAGTTTGCGGTCGTCTGAACGAAAACGGCATAGATGCCGTGCTTGTCGGCGGCGCATGCGTATCAATATATACACAAAACGAATACGAATCGTCCGATCTGGATTTTGTCGTCGAATCCGGGTTGAAACAAATCGGCAAAGTTCTGGCGGGTCTGGGCTTTTCAAGGAAAAGCGGCCGGCATTACGAGCGCTCTGGAGGGGATTATTTTATAGAGTTCGTGGCCGCGCCGGTGTCCATAGGGAACGAAATAGTCAAAAATATAAAAAAACTTAAGACGAGATTCGGCGTCATAAAAATGTTGTCTCCGACGGACAGCGTTAGGGACCGGCTTGCCGCGTTTTTTCATTGGAATGATCATCAATCGCTCGAACAGGCGGTTATGATAGCCCGAAAAGTCGGGGTGAATCTTGCGGGAATCGGCGCGTGGGCAAAAAGAGAAGGCAAAAAGAAAGAGTTTGAAGTATTCGTTAAAAAGTTGAGGGGCGCCCGCCGCGCGACACTTGTTGACGATATAAAACACTCGCTCCCCTTAGGTAGCCACAAAGCGCAGAGATGACATCATTCATCGTACCCGCCCACAACGAAGAACGGCTGCTTCCCGCCATGCTTCGGGCGATAGACGCAGCCGCCGGCGCCTGCGGCGAGCCGCACGAAGTCATTGTCGTGGACGACGCCTCGACTGACGGCACATCCGACGTCGCGCGAAAGTGCGGCGCGAAGGTCGTCCGCGTCGAGCGACGGCAAATCGCCGCGGCCCGTAACGCGGGGGCGCGCGACTCGTCGGGCGAGCGGCTGTTTTTCGTCGACGCCGACACCCTCGTCACCCCCGACGTCCTCCGGGCCGCCCTGCGCGCGATGGACTCCGGCGCCGTCGGCGGCGGCGCGACGGTCGGGATGGACGGCCGCCTGCCACTTTACGCCCGCGCGATGCTTGCCGCGAGTATGCCGCTTTTCCGGCTCTTTCGTCTTGCGCCGGGATGTTTCGTGTTTTGTACCCGCAAGGCCTTTGAGGCGGCCGGCGGCTTCGACGAGAGATACTACGCCGCCGAAGATATCGTAATCAGTCGCGCGCTCGGACGTCGCGGCACTTTCGTGATTTTGCGCGAGCATGTCGTCACTTCCGGAAGAAAGGCCCGCGCCAACAACCTGTTCGACCTGTCGCGCCTGCTTATCCGTCTGCTCCGTTACGGTCTGCGCTCACGCAAGGCGCTCGGCTTCTGGTACGAAAAAATGACGGATGACACAAAATCGCGCAGGTGAATCTTTGGTGTGCGCACGAGGCGCCGAATAAGGTTAAGATCTAAATCAGTATGACGGTTTAAGCCCCCGCCGACGATGTGCTATAATTGGCATTGGGGGGATTCGGGCACATTGACGCACAAAGTGAAAGAAGGGGCGAAAATAAATGCATTCATTCAAGCGGGATAACTTTAATCTTCCATTGGGCGCGGTCTGGCTCATGAACTCAATCGCCGAATATAAGGGCAAACTGGAACTCTATGCGAAGCAGTCGCCGCAGATTTTAAAGACGCTCCTTGAAACGGCCATTATTGAGAGCGCCGAGTCATCAAACCGCATCGAAGGTGTAACGGTCGAGCGTGCCCGCTTAAAGCCGCTTGTCATCGGACACAGCAAACCGCGCGACCGGTCGGAGGAAGAAGTCGCGGGTTACCGCAAGGCGCTTGATTTGATTCATACCAAATACAAAAACATCAGAATAACTCCGGCGACGATCAAAGAACTGCATCGGCTTTGCCGCGGCGAGTCGTGGGATGCCGGCAAACGGAAAGAAAAAGATAACGATATTATTCGCAAGCATCCTGATGGCCGCGTTGAAGTTATTTTTCAACCTGTAAGCGCCGCTAAAACACCGGAAATGATGAAGCAACTTTGCTTGTCTTACGAGCACAGTATTTCGCAGATAAAATATCCGGACCTTTACGCGGTGGCTTGCCTTGTGCTGGATTTTTTGAGTATTCATCCGTTTCGTGACGGTAACGGCAGGGTCTCGCGGCTTCTGACTTTACTGGCGCTTTATCAGCAGGGGTTTATGGTCGGGAAGTATATCAGTATCGAGCGTATCGTCGAGCAGTCAAAAGAGACGTATTATGAGACGCTCAATAAAAGCTCTCAAAAATGGCACGAAGCCAAACATAATGTGATTCCGTGGTTCAATTATTTTCTCGGGACGATACTGTCGGCTTATAAAGAATTTGAGGACCGCGCGGGAAATATCAAACCCGGCAGGGGCGTTAAGACACAAATCGTAACGCAGGCTATTGAGCGGCAGGCTGTTGCATTCGCCATCTCCGAAATCGAACGCGAATGTCCGGGCGTGAGTCGCCCCATGATCAGGGTAATTCTTGAAGGTCTTCGAGCCAAAGGCAAGGTTGAGGTACTTGGAACCGGTAGAAACGCCCGCTGGCGTAAACGTGATAATAAGACATAGAACGTGATAATAAACGTGACAATAAATAAAGAATGACCGAGCGTGAAAAGTGTCCGTCAATGAATCCCTGCGCGGATCGGGATGACCCTCCGCCTCGATGCCATAAACATAATGATCACAGCAGAGCTTAATGATACTCGTAGCATCAGAAGTTGCAGTGAATGCGTGGGAACTGCGGGATTGCGCGGTGACGTTCCTCTTGCCGAGGGTGGGATAACATCGAAAATACTTTTGATTTCGCAGTGTCCAAACAAGGAAGCACAGAATAGTCAGAATACGGCGGGTCGCAAAAACTCCATGTTATTTTCGGAGCATAAGAATAATTTCGTGAAGAAGGTTTCCGTCTATTTTTGTGGGAGTGGCCCGTATAGTCCGTATGTGGCAGACGCGATTCGCCCTGAGTTTTCATCGTCCAATTTCACATGGATACACGCTTCAAATGTGCATATCGCTAAACGCGGTATGTTTACAAAGCCCATAGTGTCTCATTCGCGGCGGCATTTGGACACAATTCTTGATATGCACCGTTCAAAGTATCGTCTGATTCTGTGTATGGGAGAGATGTCGGCCAAAGTAGTGGGTTTCCCGCACCCACTTTCATGGTTGATTGAGAATTCTCTACGACCTTCTGCGCAAATGTTTGAATATGGGGGCATACCCATATCTTTTGTATATCATTGTTCGGCGGAAGCGCGCGTATGGAACAATAGGCATCAGTATTACATCCTTGCCCAGAGAGCTATTCACGAGGCCAGGAAAAAAGTACTGTCGGTATTATGAGGTAAAAGATGACATTTAGGGATAGGGCCATATATTTG
>JASEHK010000074.1 GCA_030018875.1 Endomicrobiia bacterium
ACTTAATGCGTTTGTATTAGGTGTATCAAGGCATCGCAAGGCGATGCGGCTACTTATTGCGTTTGTATTAAATTATACCCTTTTGATGTCTTAAATTATCGTATCTTTTGAGGTGTATCAAGGCATCGCAAGGCGATGCGGCTACTTAATGCGTTTGTATTAGTTTATACTCCCGCTTCTTTGAGAACGTCTCTTAAAAACTTGCTTTCGGCGTCCATGATAGCGCGCGCGTCGAGCAGTTCGTCTATCTCCCTGACGGCCGTCTCCACGACGATAAGGTCGGCGCCCTTGTCTTTGAGCATCTTCACGAGGCGCATGAGGTTGGCTTTCTTCAAAAGCCCATGTTCGTAATGCAGTGGCGGATGGAACTTTTTGACGACGGGTATGTAATCGTTGAGATGGATTTGTCCGAGGTATCCTTTGGGAATCTCATTCATTATGTCTTCAGGCGGCTCGGAGATTTTCAGCCCCGTGTCGGCGCGGGTGAACCAGTGTCCTATGTCGAAACAGAACTTGACCTTGCCGCCTTTTTTGTTGACGGCGTCTATTATTTCAAGGCACTCCGCGACCTCAAAACAAATCGAATCGAAGGCCGTGTTGTTTTCGAGATGAAAAACAAGCCCCTTGGACTCGGCGTACGGCACGAGTTCTTCCAGAGATTTGGTCACGCTCGACTTGACTATCTTTTTGTATTCTCCGACGGCCTGATAGAAAGGCACGGCGCCGGGATGCATATTGACGTTGTTACAGCCGAGTATTTTGGCGACGTCAATATATTTTTTGAGCAACTCGACGGCGACGGCGCGGTCGGATTCCTGAAATGAGGCGGTCGCCGCCGCTACGAATGTGTAGGGCAGATGAAAGGAAAGAGTGATGGCGTTTTTGGCCGCATATTCTTTGGCCTCGACGAGTTTTCCTTCGGAGAGTTCAAGATACGGATTGGGAACTCCGCCATCGAGCTCCACGTGATTGAGTCCGGTTTCTTTGGCGACCTTGATCTGATTGACGATGTCGGCCTTGGCGCGTATCTGAACGCGCGCGTCCATATCCGAGACGGCGAGTTTGCCTGACTTAAGGTCATTTCTTTCGTCGGGCGTCAGAAACGAGGTGTTGAGCAGGTTCGTAAAATCTCTTCCTATCTTCATCATATAAATCTCCTATCGCTCCGAGGGAGCGGTTTTTGCGCGCCAAGCGTCTCTCACGCGAAGCGCGTCAGTCGTATGAACTCCGCGTATCTGGCGGCGATTTTCTTTCTGTCAAGTTTGGAGAGTTTTCCCAAACTGAAAGATTCGACGTTGAACGACGCCATCACGCTTCCGAATATCACTGCCGACGACATCGCGGCGAAAATGTTTTTCGACGAGGACGAGACTCCCGAAGCGGCGAGATACCCCATAAAACCTCCGGCGAAACTATCCCCCGCGCCGGTGGGGTCCGATATATTTTCCAGCGGATACGCGGGAGCGGCAAAGACCTCATTTTTTGAGAAAAGAAGCGCCCCATACTCCCCGCGTTTGACGACCAGAGAGCCGGGCCCCCACGACATTATCCGTCGGGCGGCGAGGACGAGATTTTTCTCGCCGGCGAACTCTCTCGTCTCGGCTTCGTTTATTATCAGAACATTCACGCGGCGAATCATTTCCTTTAGGGCCGCGGGTTTGCGCTCTATCCAGAAGTTCATAGTGTCGGCTCCGACGAGTCGGGGCCGGGCGATTTTTTTGAGCACTCCCGTCTGAATATCGGGGTCTATGTTGCCCAAAAATACATACGGGCTGGCGCGATGTTCCGACGACAATTCGGGTTTAAAATCGGCAAAGACGTTTAATCTGGTGTCGAGAGTGTGGGCGTTGTTGAGGTCATACTCGTAATAACCCTTCCAGCGGAAAGTTCGGCCCGGGGCGTGAACGAGTCCGCTCGTGTCTATGCCTCTCGACTCAAGAAGCCGGACGTGACGCGGCGGAAAGTCCTTCCCGACTACGGCGACGAGTCTTACCGGAGCGAAATACGATGCCGACACTCCGAAATAAGTCGCGGAGCCGCCGAGGGCGTCCTTGACTTCGCCGAACGGCGTCTTTACGCT
The DNA here is from genome assembly GCA_030018875.1 of Endomicrobiia bacterium. GTDB lineage: Bacteria > Elusimicrobiota > Endomicrobiia > PHAN01 > PHAN01 > PHAN01. The sequence continues at coordinate 2,081 of JASEHK010000074.1, forward strand.
ATCGAGAGCCACCGAACCTACGACGAGAATCGGCGAACCCCGACTTCTTGAAGAATATGACGCGCGTATGTTTACTTTTTTCATATGTATTTTCCGATTATGAGTTTGAGCTTCGCGGCCGTCTTTTTGTTAACTGCCGAAGGCGCCGTCATTATCGCGCCGCGCAGGGCGTCTTTGCACTTGCAATCGCGCTCGCGCTTATTTATGACGGGGACGGCGGCTTTTATAAGTTTTTTGACGTTGGCGACATTCTTCGTTATCGTCGCGACTACTTTTTCGACGGTAACCTCTTCGCCCTCCTTCCATACGTCGTAGTCGGTGACGAGCCCTATCGTCGAGAAACATATCTCGGCTTCGCGGGCGAGGCGCGCTTCGGGCAGGTTGGTCATTCCCACGACGGAAAATCCCATGCCCCGCCAGACCTTGGACTCGGCCTTCGTCGAGAACATCGGACCTTCTATGCAAACGTAAGTGCCACCGAGATGCGTTTTTATACCGAGCGACTTTCCTTTTTTATGAAGAACTTCGCTGATGTCTTTGCAATAAGGCTCCGCGAAACCGACGTGTCCCACGATGCCAAGCCCAAAAAAACTGCGCGGCCGCTCCCGTGTCCTGTCGAATAATTGGTCGGGTATTAAAAAATCGCCGGGCATTATCTCCTCTTTGAGAGAACCGCAGGCGGAAACCGCTATAATTCTCTCGACGCCCAGTGCTTTCATGGCATATATGTTGGCGCGGGAGTTGACCTCCGACGGAGATATCCTGTGGCCTCTTCCGTGGCGGGGCAAGAAAGCGCATGAAACGCCTTCGAGTTCTCCGACGACGATGGCGTCGGATGTCTTGCCGAAAGGCGTGGGGATGGAATACTCTTTAAGGTTTTTGATACCTTCGATTTCGTACACTCCGCTGCCGCCTATTACGCCGAGTTTAACGATCGGCAGCGCTTTTTTCTTCGTCATAAATCCTCCGATATGGGTCGCCGTCCTGTTTTTATCCTTTTATCACGACGTCAAGTTTGTCGAAAAATATCTTCAGCGCGTCAATGAGCGGGACTCCCGCCGCGCGGGTTTTGCATTCGGCCGCGACGGGATGACCGCCTCCCGAAATGACGCCGCGGTTGCCGTATTTTGCGATAAGAGCCTCGGCGGTTTCCGAAGCGAGTTTGCCCAGATGAAGCTCTCCGCCCGTCGAGCGGAAGGAGAAGTGCACCCCGCCGCCAGGTTCGAGATTGGTCATTATGAACGCGATTTCCGCGCCGCCTGCGCGCTGCTTGAAATCATAGAGTTTGACGGAGCCGGCCATCGGCATCCAGCGGACGTCGTTGCCAATGAAAAAATATATTTTCTGGTTTCCCTTTGCGCCGAGCTCGACGGAATAATCGAACAGCGACGACAAATTCGACCAATCCTGACGGAAATGCTCGAAAATCGCGGCCGTTATCAGCTTCTCGGAAAGCGACGCGCGGAACCCGTCAAAGTCCTTCCACGGCGCGAAGGCCGAGGCCTTGAGCACATCGTAGGCGAACTCATTCTGGCGCGGCTCGTAATAATACTGAAAACCGCCGCCCGACAAAACGAAATAAAACTCGCCTATCTGATTGAGAAGCGTGGTGACGTCGCGCTGTTTGACCTCGAACATCGTCGGAGCGGCCTTGACTTTCGCCACAAGGGCGGGATACTTCGCCAAGGCCTCGGCATAGAAAGTCTTGCAATACTCGCAGACAAAATCAGTGGCCGGCTCAATGGCCCAGTCGGCCTTCATACCGACGAGCGCGAGATAATCGGTCTTTGAATCGGCGACGCCCAACGCCGTGGCAATCATATGGGCTATGTGCGAAGTGGATGTCTGGGTATATTGTTTTACCGACGGATTGAACACCGTCGCATGATTTATTTCGCCGCTCTGGGGCGGATGATGGTCTATGACGAGTATGTCGGCTTTGGACGTGTAGTCGTCGTAGTAACCGATGGTTCCCTTGTCGGCGATGACGACGAGATTTTCGCCTTTAAGATTTTCTTCGAGCTCTTTGGCGCTTAACTCATACGTGGGCAGTATCACCGTGCGCACCGACGCGCCGCGGGACTTTATCAGCGTTTCGAGTATAGCGCCGGCGGTAAGGCCGTCGGGGTCGTCGTGCGGAAACAGTAAAACTTTATCGCCTGATTTAAGCGATTTGATTTTTTCGACCGCGGCCTTAAAGCCCGCGTTCGAGGCGAGGGATTTTGAAACGAAGTCGGCGTAACTCATTAGTTAGGTCTCCTTGATGTCCATTATCTGCAACTGCGGATATTCTCTTTCCTGCCAAAAATTGGATTCTATCTGGCCCACGACCTCGACGAAGCCCCATTTCGAAATCTCATCGCTCATATCCCCGAGCCCCCACCCGACGGCGGAAAGCCCCGAGCCATTCTTTACGAACTTGAGCCTGAGATGTTCGCCGCCGGCGCCCATCGGCGAAGCTGTCTGAACTTGAAGCCCTTTCACCCAAAAGACGGGAGCCGGATTTTCCATGCCGAACGGCTCCAACTGCTCTATCTGCCTCAAGAAATCGGGCGTAATATCCTTCGGAGTGAGGCAGACGTCCGCCTGTATTGCGGCTTCCTCGGCGGCGGGCGGCGATGAGCGGGCGATTTCGTTTATCCGTCGTCGGAACTCGTCAACGTTTTCGACTTTCAGCGAAAGCCCGACGGCTGATTTATGCCCGCCGTATTTTATCAGGATGCCGGAAATTTGCTCGACGGCCGCCAAGAGATTAAACCCTCCCGAAGAACGCCCGGCGCCCTGGGCGATGCCGTCTTTGACGACAAAAAGTATGGCGGGTTTCTTAAGCGACCGCACTATGTTTGACGCGACTATTCCCGTGACGCCGTGCTCGGCGTCGTCGGCCGCCACGACGAGAATGTGGTCTTTTTCAGTGTCGCATTGTGTTTTAAGTTTCGCAAAAAACTTTTCGACGTTTATCTCCTGGAGTTTCTTGCGGTCAATATTGAGTTTGACGAGTTCGTCGTAAAGATCGCGCGCCTCGTCGGCCTTGGCGGCCATAAGCAGCCGGCAGGCCACGTCGGCCTTGCCCATGCGGCCCGCGGCGTTCAGGAGAGGCGTTATATTCCAGGTGACATATTTTGAAGTCAGCGACAGAGTGTTTCTTTCGCGCAGAGCGCCTTCGAGTATCTCTTTAACGCCGGCCTTTTTGGTGTTCGAAAGTATTTCAAGCCCCCTCTTGACCAGCGTTCTGTTTTCCCCCGTCAGAGGCATTATGTCGGCCAATGTCCCGACGGAAACAAGGTCGAGATGGTCTTCGAGAAAATATTTTATGCGGGCGTCGGACATCTCCTGCAAACGCCAGAACACTTGCGCGCAAGCCATTGCGTCGGCGAGCGCGCGATGATGTTCGTTGATATCTATTTTCATATCGGACACAAGCGCCGCCAAAGCGTGCGACTTAAAAGGAAAATGAAGACGGGACATCCTCAGCGTGTCTATGCAGTCGTTTGTAAGAGAGTGCGCGAGTTCAATTTTGAAAGCATGTCTCAAAAATGACAAGTCGAAAGGCGCGTTGTGAATGAGCAGTCTGCGCTCTCCGATAAAGTCGGCGAGTTTGGAAAGCGCCTCTTTCAGCGACGGGGCGGAAGAACACATCTCGTCGGTAATCCCGTGAATCGCGGAGACATCCGGCGGTATGGGCTTTCTTGTCTTTACCAGCGTCTGAAAAGTGGATACTATAGCGCCGTTTTTGGTAAGCGCCGCGCCTATCTCGCATATTTCGGAATAACGCGGGTGAAGCCCCGTCGTTTCTATGTCAACGGCCACGAGTTCTTCGTCATAAAAAGGGTTGTACGAAAAAAGCAGAGCGTGCGCCACCTTGAAAGCCACGGCGCACCCGGCCAAATCCCTGAACGGATAAGCGGAGCCGGCGAGTTTGGGATTTACCACGGCCGCACATTCGGGAAGTTTGTCGGGAGGCTCGTGGTGGTCCGTCACTATCACGTCAATTCCCATAGCGCGGATGGTTTCTATCTCGTCGCGGTTCGATATGCCGCAATCCACGGTGATAAGCAGCGTAATGTCATGTTCTTTTTTAAACTTCTCGACGGCGGGGATGTTCAGTCCGTATCCTTCCGTCGAGGGTATGTACCAGAATACATTCTTGGCGCCGAGCGTTTTTATCGTCCTTGAAAGTATCGAAACCGATGTTATCCCGTCTACGTCGCGATCTCCGAAAATCAGGATATTTTCCGCGAGCGATATCGCCTTGCGCACGCGGGCAACGCATTTGTCCATATCGCCGAGAAGAAAAGGGTTGGGCAGAGAAGTGAGGTCGGGATTCAGAAAAGCCTCGGCGTCTTTGAGGCTTTTGACTCCCCGCGCCAAAAGTAACTGCGCAACTACGGGTTTTATGCCCAGCGCCCGCGAAAACTCTCTTACTTTATCGCGGTCTATCTCGGCCAACTGCCATTTATCGCTCATTGTAGTTTCAGTAAAAACCGTTTCTATCTCTCTACCTTTCTACCGTTCTTTATTTATTTTATTTCGTCGTGGAGCATCACGGGCTTCTGATGCTGAGTCTCGGAGAGTTTGAAACACTCCAAAAACTTTTTCTTTATCTGCTCGAGCGGCGCGCGCGCCTTGTTGTAGAAAAATGTTGCAAGCGCCTCATCGGGAGTGATTTTATCGCCGATTTTTTTATGGAGAATTATACCGGCGGCATGGTCTATTTTGTCTTCCTTGGCGGCTCGTCCGGCTCCCAGTTCCAGAGAGCATATCCCGACATCGTCGGTCTTAATTTCCGATATGAAACCGCCATCCTGAATCTTTATGTCTTCGGCGAACTTTGAACGCGGAAGGACTTTTTCGGGATGCTCGGCGACGTCGGCGTCTCCGCCCTGCGCCTCGACCATTTGCGCGAACTTTTCCAGAGCCGCGCCCGAGTCGAGATTTTTCCTGGCGTCGGCGCGAGCGGTGTCAAGAGCATCATACTTGCCGGCCATCATAATCATCCTGGCGGCAAGTTCGACGACGAGCAACCTGAAATCATCGGGACCCCCGCCTTTGAGCACGGCGACGGTCTGCTCTATTTCAAGAGAGTTGCCCACGGCTTTGCCCAAGGGCTGGCTCA
>JASEHK010000075.1 GCA_030018875.1 Endomicrobiia bacterium
GCCGATGGCTCGTATCAGATAACCGGCCTCGTCCCAGGCGTATATTTTTTGAAAATCCCGTCTCTTGAATTGGACGGCAATTATGATAACGGCAAAGAAACCGCGCCCGTTGAAGAGAGAATAATCATCATTAACGGCAACGCCTCGAAAGATTTAGATGTTTCAAAGGGCTACTCCGTTTCAGGTCAATTAAAACTCCCCGAAGGCGACAGCGCAACGAGAACTTTTTATGCGAATGTTTTCAAGGCGGGCAAGTTTCAGATGGACAATTGGAGTAACTATGTCGCGGGGTTTAATGTCCCCGTGGACGGAACTTCCGGAAACTATACGGTAAAAGGTCTTGCTCCGGGCGATTATGTCATAGGCGTTCAGGACTGGGGCTACAGCACAATGAATGAGCAGGGGCAATACATATGGTATCCGAGGCAATATGTCAATTCGTCAATCTCCGTGAAAGTCGCGGCGTCCGATTTGCAGGGACAGGACATACAACTTTCCAAGGGCGGAAAGATCACGCTTAAACTGCGCGACGCCGACTCGGGCACCGTGATAACTCCGGCCAACAAAGACAAGATGCTGCCTCAGACATTCGGCGTTACCGCAGTCGCAAATCCGTGGGTTGACGGCGGTTGGGCGTCTTTGAACAGCATAAGCGGCACCGCCCAGCAAGACAAATTCGAACTGACCTTTCTGCCCGCCGCCGATTATGATGTCAAACTCGGGCAGTCATCCTACGGAATGATGATGGGTATGGCTACCATGAGCGGAACTTCGCAGGGCGGTAATCAGACGGACTACGCCGCAAAGGTCGTATCGGCCGTAAAAGTCAAAGACGGCCAGACGGTGGATTTGGGCACGGTTGATATAAGACAGGGTATAACTTTGACCGGAACGTTAAAAGACAAAATCACCGGCAAAGGAATAGCGAACATCCCTGTGCTCGCGATGCCGTCTCTTACAAACGAGTGGTCAAGCGAATTGAGGGCGTTTACCGACATAAACGGCAAGTTCTCTATTCAGGGGCTCAATCCCGAAAATCCTTATTATGATGTCATCGCCTGCCCGCGCATTGACTTTTCAAGAATGGGCGGTTCATACGGCTACTTCTTCTTCGGCGCTGGCGGAATTTCGTACGGCGAAAAAACCCGCTCGATGGTGAAAATTGCCGAAGGCAAAGAAATTGACTTCGCGCTTGAAGAGGCCAAGGGCTCCGTAAAAGGCAAGGTCGTCACGTCGGACGGCGGGATGTTCCAGAATTTCGAGGATCCGAATATCCCCACGGCTCAGATATATATGCAATCCGAAGAAACATTCCCGCGCACAAATCCCGTCGGCGACATCGTCATAAATACCGCGCTCGACGGCAGTTTCTCCGTCGAGGCGCTCGCTCCGGGGACATACCGTCTTACGGTTCTTTCGGGCGGCTACGCGTCTGTCGCCAAAAACGTAACGGTAGCCGATAAAGAAGTGGACATCGGAACGCTGACATTGAAGCGCGGCGCGAAAATCTCCGGCAAAATAACGAAAGCCGACGGCAAAAATCCTTCGACGAGCGAAGTCAGAGCCGTTTTTGCGGCCACCGACGATATGAGCGAGATAGTGCTCGGCGCTCTTAAGGCGACCGACAAGGCGGTTACCGGTTACGAACTCAACGGCTTCCAGAAAGATATGTCTTACAACATAATGTTCCTTGCGGAAGGCGACGAGATGCTCCCCGCCGTCAACGCCAATGATAGCCCCGCTCTGGCCTACAGCGTGCCGTTTTCAAGTTATGCCAAAACCGATTATGATTTGAAATTTCAAATCGGCGCGCCGGCGGTATTTTCGAGGTCGCTGCGCGCGGGCAATGAGTTTGCGATTTATTTCGACCTGACAGGCGCTTTGAGAAAGTCAATTCCCGACGACGACGACCTCGCGCAAATCATCACCCTGCTCTCGGGAGCCGGGACTGTAAGCGACAAATACATCGCGCCCAACAGAAAATCGCTCAGTTGCAAATACACGGCCCCTTCAGGGGAAAATAAATTCACGCTCAAACTCCGCGCGCACTCAAAAACCGTAAACGCCGAAACCGGAAGCGAGTTTTTGATAGAAGAATCGTTTGAGTTTTACGCGGGAATTGCCGCCAAAAAGAGAGTGAAGGTTTCAAACGTCCGCGGCGGCAAAATATCGCTTGAGGGCGATTCCTCGTCGGTAATGTTCCTGTCGAACTCTTTTGACGGAGCGACCTCGACCACTTCGGTTATGGTTTCATTCATGAAAGGCGACGACCCCGACGAACTCTCCGTAGTCCGCGACGCGGCAAGAGGCGCTCCGCGCTTTACGATACCCCGCGCGGCTCAGGCGTATCCCGGCTCGATGCACAAAGCAATGAGCGTTTTGCGCTCGGCATCCGTGAGTCCGTTGAGCTCCTTCTATGACGTTTTCCTTCCCAAGGGAGTTTCTCGCGCGCTTAAAAAGGACGCGAAACTCACATTGGAGTATTCCACGTCCACGGCCGCCGCGGCCGACGACCCGAGCGATTACAACATATATTATTTCGACGAGCTAAATAATGTCTGGCTACTTGAAAACCGCGACAAAGTCGTGGACAAGGACGGCAAGACGATTACCGTCGGAGTTAACCACACTTCGATATTCGCCGTCGTAAAATCGAACGCGCCGATTATATCCGGCGACTCCGACGTCGCGGAGCTTTTCGTGTACAACTATCCCAATCCTTTCGGGCTTTCCGCGAAAAACGTGACTCTGGCTAAGTCCGCTCCGGCCAATCGGACCGAGACCGTTACCGGAACAATGCTCCACTTCGGTCTTCCGGCGGGCGTTACGGGAAACGCCGAGATAAGAATCTATAACGTCGCCGGAGAACTCGTGAGATACCTGAAAGGCGCGTCTCTGGGTCTCGACGCTCTGGTGGCAAACCGGCATTACTACATCGAGTGGGACGGCAAAAACGATTACGGCAAGGAAGTCGCGTCGGGAGTTTACATAGGCCGTTTCACAGTCGGCGGCGGCAACGAAAAGTTCTTCAAGATGGCATTAATAAAGTAGAAAAATTGTGTGTCATTCCCGTCCCGCCTTGGCGGGAGGAATCCAGAAAAGATAATGGATTCCCGATAGAGACGTTCGGGAATGACAAAAGATAAAATTGAGGTTAAATAGAGTGTTGGAACGCCGGGGGTAATGTTCTATATCTCGGTTATCGGAGGCAACGATTGTGAAAAAAACAAAACTATTTGTGACGACGATTTGCGCGGCCTTGCTGATGTCCTCGTCGGTACCGGCGGTGTTCGCCGGCCGCGAAGATGTCGGTACTTCCGCCGCCGCGTTCCTTAAAATAGGAGCCGGCGCGAGGCCCGCTGCCATGGGCGAGGCCCACACCGCCGTCTCCGACGACGTCAACGCGATATTCTATAACCCCGCCGGACTTGCCGCCGTCAAGGGCTTCGAGTTCACGGCGCAGTACGGGGCGCATTTCCAGTCAATAGTTTACAATGTTCTCGGCGCGGCCTATCCGGTTGAAAACGTCGGCACGTTCGGCTTGGGCGTGATTAATCTTGGAGTGGATAAAATCGAGCGCCGGGCCGCCGACACGGCCATCGCCGACGGAGACTTCGCGGCCGGGGATTACGCATACGTCGTGAGTTACTCGCGAAAAATAGCGCATCGCGCCGCCGCCGGCGTCAACGTCAAATATCTTTACTCCAGCATAGACAATAAAACGGCGTCCGCGACGGCCGCCGACGTCGGTGTAATCGCCGAACCGCTTGACAGCGTGCCGCTTTCCGTCGGTGTCTCGGCGCAGAACATGGGCGGCGAGATGAAGTTCGACGCCGTCGGCGATCCGTTGCCGACCGTCTACAAACTCGGGCTGGGCTACAGATTTCCGGGCGACGAGTTTCTATTGGCGCTCGACGTGGCCGCCCCCAGAGACAACGCCTCCCGTATTTCCGTCGGAGTGGAATACGCGCGCAAGATAGACCGCGATTTTTCGGCCGCGGCGCGCGCCGGATACAAGACGGTTTCCGACGAACGGCTTGAAGGCCTTGCGGGCTTGAGCGCCGGCGCGGGCGTGGCTTTCAGACAGTTCAAGTTCGATTTCGCCTGGCTGCCTTACGGCTTGCTCGGAGACACTTTCCGCTACGCGCTTTCCGTAAAGTTTTAAGCCCTCGGCCGCCAACATCTTTCGTCCGGGGATTTTTCATCAGACCTCCCCCCGCGGTTTTCCGTCGGAAAACTTGACACGCGCCCGCCAAATGTTGTAACCTATCCGTCGCCGGGAAAAGTCGGGCCCCCGTTATCCCGACACTTTTCTAAAAAAAACAAAATCGCCTCGCAAACAATATGGCGGAAGATTTTTCAAAAATAATAGAGACTTTCAAGATTGAGGTGGACGCGTTGACCTCGGACGTGTCCCGCGCCGCGGTTACGCTCAGGGAGTTAAAAAAAGAAAAAGCCGCGCTTATGGCGGAACTGGATTTCTTGAGAGTCGAAAATCAGAATGCCCGCCTCATTATTTCGAAAAACGACAAACTTACAAAGGACAAGATTTGGGCGTTGAACCATCTTGAAAAGATATTGAAGAAGTTGCACACTCTGCATGTTTGAAGCCGACTCGATGAACCGGCTTTTTTTTATTTATAACCAATGCTTGAACTTAAACTCAAATATAAAAATAAAGAGTACAACACGAAGCTGGACGAAGAAACGGAAAACTCCCTGATAGGAGCTTCCGTGGCCCGTTCCGTGCTGGAACGGCTTGAAGCCGTCGAGCGCGGAGACAATATCGCGGACACCCAGGAAATAGCGATCGTAGCCTCTCTGATTGCCGAGCATGAATACTGTAAGCAAAAAGATTCATATAAAAGGACTTTGACGGATGCGCGCAAAAAGCTTTCCGAAATGAAACTCGAGCTCGAATCCGCCATGTCCGATGAGTAATAAGCTATTACCCTGCGGTGTTGGTGCATCTTTTTTTGGTTAAGACCTACAAGTTCCTTAATCGGGATCCTTCAAGGTACATTTTCGCCCTTGGCGTTTATGTCCGGGAACCCACTTAGAACCAGGGACTTTAACCGATTAAAGTCACGGCATTGCGGGGTTTTTCTTTCATCCGGCAGAATCTGTTTGAAATCGCATGTCGGATTTATTTTCCTCTGAAACTCAACTCAAAAGCAAAAATGCCTTCTTGGCGCCGCTGGCCGCGCGTATGGCGCCCAGGGCCTTCGGGGAGTTTTACGGGCAGAAGGAGATTTTCGGCCCGGGCAAGTTTTTAAGGCGCGCTGTAGAGTCGGGGCGCTTGGGCTCGGCCATATTTTTCGGCCCTCCCGGCACCGGCAAGACCGCCGCGGCAAGACTTGCCGCCTCTCTTTGCGATTCGGCTTTCGTCGAGGCCAACGCCGTGACTTGCGGCGTGGCCGACATAAGGAACATCGTTTCTTCCGCCAAACTCATCCGCTCCTTGAAAAACCGCCCGACGACACTGCTTCTCGACGAAATCCACCACTTCAACCGCACACAGCAGGATGCCTTGCTGCCCGACGTTGAGCGCGGGGTCATAACATTAGTTGGGCTTACCACCGAAAACCCGTATTTTTACATAAATCCGGCGCTTGTCTCGCGCGCCAACGTATTTGAGTTCCGTCGTCTTGAACCCGCGGACTTAAAAAAAATTCTTTCGTCCGCCCTGTCCGACAAGGAACGCGGGTACGGATTAAAAAAAATAATTCTTGCCGACGATGCGGCCGCGCATCTAATTGATTATAGCGCCGGCGACGCCCGCCGACTTTTGAACGCTCTGGAACTTGCCGTCGAAACCACGCCGCGATCCTCGTCGGAAGGTTCGATAAAGATAGACCTTGCTACCGCCTCCGAAGTAATCCAGAAAAAACCCATCCTCTACGACAAATCCTCGGACGCGCATTATGACCATGCGTCGGCTTTTATCAAATCCATGCGCGGCTCCGACCCCGATGCCGCGATTTATTGGATGTCCAAAATGCTGGCCGCCGGAGAAGATCCCAGATTCATAGCGCGTCGCGTAGTGCTCCTCGCCGCGGAAGACGTGGGTATGGCCGACCCTCAGGCTCTTGTGGTCGCCGTCGCGGCTCTCAACGCGGCCGAGTTCGTCGGAATGCCCGAGGCCAGAATACCTTTGGCCGAAGCCGTCGCTTATGTCTCGACCGCGCCTAAATCCAACGCCGCGTATCTCGCGGTAGAGGCGGCCTTGAAGGAAGTCGCATCCGGACCCCAACGCGACGTGCCGGTTCATCTTAAGGATTCCACCGCAGACGGCGAATCTCTCGGCCATGGGTTCGGCTATAAATACCCGCACGATTTTCCACACGGATTTACGGCGCAGGAATATATGCCGGCCCCTAAAAAATTCTACGAACCCAAGGAAATAGGATTTGAAAGAGAGATAAAGAAGCGGCTGGATTTTTGGGGAAATATCAGAAAAACCGGCGGCGGCGCCGCGTCCGCAAAAAGTTCTCAAGACCCCCGCCCGTCGGTTACCGCGAAGAAAAATGACGACGAAAAATCATTTGAGAAAAAAAATCCGGACCGCGCTTGACGATATGTCGTCCGCCGCTCTCCGGAGCAAATCGCAAAAAATCGCGGCGCGACTTCGGACGATGGGCGTATATTCCTCTGCCCGTCGGATACTTTTTTTCGTGTCGAAAAAAGACGAGCCCGATACGAGAGATCTCATAAAAAAAGCCCTCGCTTCGGGCAAGAAGGTTTTTGTGCCCCGCGTTTCGCTCAAGGGTCTTGAGGCCGTTCGCATTGAAGATTTAGACGACTTGTCCGTGGGCGCGTACGGAATTGACGAACCGCCGCGCGACTTTATATCGTCCTCCTCATCCTTGATTGACATTGTGCTTGTGCCGGGGCTGGCTTTCGACGCGCGAGGCGCCCGTCTCGGAAGAGGCAAGGGACATTACGACAGGTTTTTAGCCAATGTCCCGCGGCGCAGGATAGTGGGCATTGTATTTGATGAGTTTTTTTTCGACAAAATCCCGTCTTTTAAGCACGATATGAAGTCGGGTATTATCGTGACCGATAAAAGAATCGTTGTGACGGGAAGTAAAAAAAAGTAGACAGTAGTCAGTAGACAGTAGACAGTAGATAGTA
>JASEHK010000076.1 GCA_030018875.1 Endomicrobiia bacterium
GTTTACCAGCACACCCGTCTTTTTGAACAAATCGGGCGGACAGAGTGCGACGTTTTTGACGGTGAAATTCTCCAATAGAAATTTCCTGAGTTTTTTATGAATGCCAAGCGTACGGTATGTGTCGCTCGTAATAAAACAAAGTTGCCCGCCAGTTTCAAGCAAATTACAGCAAAGATACAGAAACAAAGCGTAAGTATCATTGACGCCTATCTTGCCGTATATTTTGCTCAACGCTTTTTTATTTTTTTTGATATACGCGCTTTGCTTGTTCAGATATGGCGGATTCCCGACGATATGGGTAAATTTCCCGTGTTCTCCAAAAAGCGTGTCGGCGCGGGTTTGAAAATATGTTTCCAACAAGGTGTCCTTATTTTGAAATCGAACACCGAGGTTTTCAATATAACCGGCGACGCGAGGGTTTATATCCCAAACGGTAATCTGCTTTCGTTTTAAGAACCCTTTTTCCAAAATAGCGGAAACAAAAACCCCGTCGCCGCCGCAAGGTTCCAATAGAGCGCTTTTTTCATTCCAGCCGGACATCAAATCTAACATATAATCCGCGACATGCTCCGGCGTATAAAACGCGCCCAGTTCTTTTTTAGTTGCGTCTGCCTGCGCTACTACGTAATTTTCCACTGCAATTGAGTGCATATTGTCCATATTGTCCCCCCTCCGAACTTATATATCCAGATTTTTGACCAGATGCGCGTGCTGCTCTATGAAAAGCCGGCGCGGCTCGACCTTATCTCCCATAAGCGTGGTGAATATCCTGTCGGCCTCGACGGTGTCTTCGAGCCGCACCTGAAGGAGTTTGCGGTTCTTGGGATCCATCGTGGTTTCCCACAACTGCTGAGGGTTCATCTCGCCGAGGCCTTTGTAACGCTGAATCGCCGATCCGGATGTTCCTATCTTGCGGACTTCCTCCGGCAACTGTGCCAACGAGTTTGTCTCGACGACATCCTTGGTGAGTTTTATCCTGATTATCGGCGCGCTCGCCGGTGTGTAGTCGCTCATCGAAAAACCGAAGGCGTCGAGCTTTTTTGATGCCTCGTTTATTTTGGCTGTTTCCCAAAGGTCTTTGACTTCAGGTCCCATCTCGGACACGAGCGCCTCGGGCGCGACCTCCTCGCCGACGGCTTTCATCTCGGCGGCAAGTTTTTCCTGTCGCGCGCGGATGTAGTCGGCCTTAAAGGCCTTCCACTCTTTGTCGGTGTATATGTAAAGCGGAGGGCTTTCCAAATCCACGCGATAAAGCGGAAACTTTCCGTCTTTCACGAACTTGAAATAATCATCAACGGACACGCCTTTGCGGGAAAGTTTCCTGAATAAGGACTCTATCTCCGATAGAACCGCCACGAGGTTTTTAAGTTCCGCAACATCAAGTTTTTTGGCGGTTTTGCCCTTGAGCGCCGAGACGTCTTCTATATCGGCATAGCCCTCCGTCAAAAGCCACTTGTTGAGTTTTTCCTCGGTCTCCACGTACATCTCCTTCTTGCCTTTTTTGACTTTGTAAAGCGGCGGCTGGGCTATGTAGATATTGCCCTGCTCGACGAGCGGCGTCATCTGACGGTAGAAAAACGTCAAAAGAAGAGTTCGTATGTGCGCGCCGTCTATGTCGGCGTCGGTCATTATTATTATTTTAGAGTAGCGGAGTTTGGCGATGTTGAAGTTCTCTTCGCCGACGCCCACACCCACGCCGACAGCGGTTATCATCGTGCGTATTTCGTCGTTTGACAGCACTTTCGTCAGGCGCGATTTTTCGACGTTGATGATTTTCCCTTTAAGAGGCAGTATCGCCTGAAAAGTCCGGTCGCGCCCCTGTTTTGCCGAGCCGCCGGCGGAATCTCCCTCGACGATGTAGAGTTCGGTTTTATCGGGGTCTCTTTCCGAACAGTCGGCGAGTTTGCCGGGCAATGACGCCGTGTCGAGCGCGGATTTCCGTCGAGCGAGTTCGCGGGCTTTTCTGGCGGCTTCGCGGGCCTCGGCGGCGAGCACTGCTTTCTCGATTATCTTGTTGGCTACGTTTGGGTTTTCCTCGAAATAAGTCGCAAGCGAATCGCCGACGATGGACTTAACCAGACCCTCCACGTCGGAGTTGCCGAGTTTCGTCTTGGTCTGACCCTCGAACTGAGGGTCCGGCATTTTTATGGATATGACGGCGCAAAGACCCTCTCTGACGTCGTCGCCGGAAAGCGTTATGTTCTGATTTTTTCTTTTGACGTAATCGTTCAGCGCTCTCGTCAGGGCCGAGCGGAACCCCGTAAGATGGGTCCCCCCCTCGACGGTGCGGATGTTGTTGACGTAAGTGAAGACCTGCTCGGTGTAGGAATCATTGTACTGCACCGCTATCTCGGCTATGACATTCTCTTTTTCCTTGCGAAAATATATCGGCGCGGGATGAAGCGTGGTCTTGCCGGCGGTAAGGGACTTGACGAAACTTACTATCCCGCCCTCGTAATTGAAGGTGTGCTCCTTGTCCTCGCGCTCGTCCACTATCGTGATGCGCGTGCCCGGGTTCAGGAAAGCAAGCTCTCTGAGACGGTTCGAAAGAATATCGAAAGAATAAAGAGCGTCCCCGAATATGGCGACATCGGGCCTAAAGGTTACCTTGGTGCCGGTCTCCTCGCTTTTACCTTTCTGCGTAACCGGACATTTAACGACGCCGCGCTCGTATCTCTGGAAATAAACTTTGTCGTCGCGGTAAACCTCGACTTCCAGATATTCCGAAAGAGCGTTGACGCAGGAAATGCCCACTCCGTGCAGGCCGCCCGAAACCTTGTACGATTTATTGTCGAACTTGCCGCCGGCGTGAAGCGTCGTCATCACGACTTCCAAAGCCGGCTTGCCCTTAAACTTAGGATCCTTGACGTCCGTCATCGGGTCAACGGGAATGCCGCGGCCGTCGTCGAGAACCGTGACCGAGTTGTCGGCATGGATTATTATGTCTACGTTCTTGCAATATCCCGCCAGCACTTCGTCTATGGAATTGTCAACGGCCTCGTAAACGAGATGATGCAGCCCTTGCGGCCCGGTTGAGCCTATGTACATCGCCGGTCTTTTTCTGACCGGCTCAAGACCCTCGAGCACCTGTATCGTCGAGGAATCGTAGTTTTGAGTTTTGACGGCGGGATTCTTGCTCATGGTTTTTTAGGGTTTCCTTGTCGTTTTTTTGGCTATTTCTATTTTAATATCTTTGACGTACGGCGACCCTATGCGCCGGTTAATGGCCGCGATAATCGCCGACTTGTTGTAAAAAATCCGGTGCATCGAGGATGATGACGGAGCCTCCAGAAAAATCGTTCCGCGGCCGGCCGTGGTAAGACGCGCGCCCGAGCGAACCGACGGCGCAAGCTCATCCCACGCATCGAATGTCTTGCCTATGTCGTCCGTAAGGCCGAATGCCGCAAGAGCCGACTTGAGCGCGATACCCCCCGCAGGTTCCGCCGCAATATCAGCGAAGGCTCCGCCTGCCCGTCGGACGGAAGATATTCGCGGGCCGGGCTTATTGTCGTAAGAGCCGCGCGCGGCGAATGAAGACGAACGTTTCCTCAGAGGGCGACGAGGAGGCAATAATGACATCTTTAATTTACCGCCATCGGCATTTACCGCCACTGGCCGGCGCTCATTCGGTTCTTATCGGCATCACTATGTATAAATACTTCTTGATATTGGGCGTAGTGGTCGCTTCCGACGGAGAAAACACGACGGGGCTTACGCCTGAAACAAGTTCTATTTTTATGTCGGAGTCCTTGGCGACTTTGAGGAAATCCATTACATAATTCAAATTGAACACGATATCTATGGGTTTGTCGGAATACTCGATATCGAGTTCCACATCACCCTGTCCCACGCCGGCCACGGACGCCATAAGATTCAAGACGCCTTTCTTAAAAGAAAACTTAACGGCGCTCGACTTGTCCTGAGCCAGAAACTGCAGTTGCTTCAATCCGCCCAGAAGCTCGCGAGCATTTGTCTTGGCGAAGATCTGCGACTCCTTGGGAATAACACGCTCATAGTTCGGAAACTCGGAATCAATGAGACGCGAACTCAATACCGCTTCGTTCACGGCGAAAGAAACCTGATTGTCGGAAAATCCTATTTTTATCTCCGTGGCCTCCATAAGATCCATCAGACGCAAAAGCTCAACAAGCGCCTTATGGGGCACTATCGCCGTTTGAGAGAACTTGGCGCCCTCTATCTCCCCCGAGACGAAAGCCAGACGCCTTGAATCGGTGGAGACCAGTTTGAGCGTATTCTTTTCAACCACGAAATAAACCCCGTTAAGGGCGTATCTGACGTCCTCGACCGAAACGGAAAATATCGTTTTTTCTATCATGTCCCGCAAAAGCACTGATTGAACACAGATGATCTTCTGCTTGGGAAACTCAAGCGATTCCGGATAGTCCTTGGGCGAAAAACACGGCAGGTTGAAGCGCGACCTTCCGCATTTTACGTTGAGCCGCAAGGCGTCTTCGGTCTTTATCTCTATCAGGCGGCCGGAATCCTGCTCTTTAACCATTTCTATAAAGCGTTTCGCGGGTATGGCGCATTCTCCGTCCGAGAGCTCGGGCTTTTCCTTGTCGGTCTTAAGTGTATCGGCGTTGAACTTAGCCTCCACGAATATCTCGAGGTCCGTCGCCGCCAGATGCACGGTCTGCCCCTTTATGCCGATATAAAAATTGTTGAGTATCTGCATCGAGGTCTTTGTGGATACGGCGTTCTGTACGACATTCAGGATTTTGAGCAAACTTTCTTTGGGCGCTTTTATGAGCATAAACTTCCTCCGTTATAAATTTTGTAATTAGAAACAGTAGTAACAAGCGCGTTGAAACGGTTGAGAACACATCAAGCCGATTTCAAAAGACCGTAAATAACAATGCGAATCTCTGGCGACCTAATGTTGGGCCTCAGGTTGAAAACTCCGACAAGTTATCAAGATATCCATACTGTCGAGGGCTTGTCCACATTAATAGGATGTTATCATCAAGATACCATCACTCGTGTCAACGTCCGCAAAGCCCTGTTTTTTTACTCGTAATTTATCTTCTTTATTATCTTGTTGAGCTCGGCGCTGAAAAACGGGTCCGACTCGGCCTTGGCTTTTATCTTGTTTATCGCGTGTATCACGGTTGAATGGTCTTTGCCGCCGAACTCTTCGCCTATGGCGGCGTGAGATTCGTTGGTCATTTCCCGCGACAGGAACATAGCTATGTGTCTTGGAGCCGCCAGCGCCTCGGTGCGCCTTTTTGACTTGAGGTCGGATAATTTCAAACTGTAATGCTCGGCGACGGCTTTTTGTATCCTTTCGACGGTGACGGGCGTCGTTTCTTTTTCCTTCGTTATTATGTCATAAAGAATTTTCTTGGCCGTATCCACGGAAAGAGGCGTGCCCAATAAAGCCGCGTTGGCGGCGACTTTGGTGAGGGCGCCCTCCAGGACACGGATATTGGTTTTTATCTCCGAAGCCAGATAGAGTATAACGTCCTCGGGAACATAGACGCGCTCTTCGTCGGCTTTTGAACGGAGTATCGCTATGCGGGTCTCAAGATCGGGAGGGTCTATCGGCACCACTAACCCCCACACGAAGCGCGATATCAGGCGTTCTTCGAGGCCGCCTATGTCCTTGGGGGGCTTGTCGGATGTAAGCACTATTTGTTTTTTTGAGTCGTATATGGCGTTGAATGTGTAGAAGAATTCTTCCTGGCACGAGGGTTTTCCGACGAGAAACTGTATGTCGTCTATGAGCAGGCACTCCACGTTGGAGTATTTGTTGCGGAATGTCGCCGGCGTGCCGAAACGAATCGAGTCTATGAAATCGTTGATGAAAGTCTTGGTCTGCACGTAGAGGGTCTTCATTTTCGGAAACTTTTCGTTGACGCGGTTTCCGACGGCATTAAGCAGATGGGTCTTGCCTAAGCCCACGCCGCCCCAGATGAAAAGCGGATTGTATTGTTTGCCCGGGTCGTTGGCCACGGCCCATGCGCCCGAGTACGCGAACTGATTTTGTTTTCCCACGATGAACTTCGAGAAGCTCAATTTGGGGTTGAAGATTGAGGTAGTTGCCGTCGCGCCGACGGCTTCGTGGGCATTGGCGCGGACATCGCCGTCGTCGGCGGGGAGGACATCCGCGGTTTTTATTTCCGCGCCGCCTCCGGAGATATTTTGAAGTTCAATGTATTCTATGCCGACGTCATTGCCCGACGGCAAACCGTATGCTCCGGCGACGGAGTTTTTGATTTCGCTTAAAGCGTTCTCTTCCACCCAGTTGCGGAAAAACTTATTCGGCACTTGCAGCACGAACTCATTGGCGTTTTTGTGGAAAAGCTCTATCGGAGTGAGCCACAAATCAACGACTTCGGACGCAAATTTGGTCTTTAAGCCCTCGATGATTTTATCCCACAATTCCTTTATATTTTCCATTTTGTCCGCGCTGTTTTTAATGTGTTATCAACGTATCTTTCAACATATGTTGATAACTTGTGTTGATATTTTCTTTTATCGTTTAGTGTTATGTTTTATTAAAAATAACTTTTGAATAGCGGTTATCCGGACCTTTCAATTATGAAAAGCCCCCGTCGGAAAAACTCAGTTGGGTATTATACTTTTTTTAATCGGACGTGTCAAATCGTCGTGATAAAGTAAAAAGGGTGAAAAAGGTGAAAAGGTAAAAGAGTGAAAAGGTAAAAGGGTGAAAAAGTGAAAGAGTGAAAGAGTTGTTTTTGTTACTTTATCACCTTATCACCTTGTCACTTTGTCACTTTGTCACTTTATCACCTTTTTAAATGACTCAACTCGTCGTATCAGGGTTACCTTTCTTGATGACTTGCTATGCCGCGCAGACGCCGCGCCATAGCGCGAAGCGTGCGCGCAAGAACCGGCGGCGCGTGTCTGATTGAGATAAAGTCCGCCTCCCCCTGAGACGGCGACAGGTATATCCCCTCGTCGAGCAGGACGCGATGAAACGCCGCGAATCTCTCGGTGTCGCATTTTTTCAAGTCATCGTAATCACTG
>JASEHK010000077.1 GCA_030018875.1 Endomicrobiia bacterium
ATCGCGTCTGGTCGTCCACCGCCGCATCTTGGTCAGTAGGTCCGACGATATTCACGCTCACTGGTTTAACGGGCGCGGTGAATTTCCTGCGATTAGAGCCGCAACCGGGTTCAAACCGGATAATGCTCGCCGCCCTCGACGCAAACTCGGATATTTTTACCGCGGTATGGGACGGCGACACCAACCAGTTTTTGTCAATTTCCACTTATGTCCCGACACTTACGGCCTCCATCGCGACGAAAGAATGTTTTGATCTTGCGTGGGAGACGCAAAATGGGCGCGGTATGATTCTTTACGGTGTCGGAGCCGCGTCTAATTATTCGCTGTGGTCCTCGACGGCGAACCAGTGGGTCGTTCAAGGCGCCGCCGGGCCGACACATACCGCGCAAAACACCCGCGCATGGCTTGCTCTCGCCGCCGACCCACGCTCGAATTCGAATTATATAGGAATGACCTCGATTGACAACGCTGCAACTCCCGATTGGAATGTTTCCGTCTGGAACGGGACGGTATGGGGGGCATGCCCTGCGGCTGATACCTCTGTGGAAACGAATGTGGCAAGAAGCGCGGATGTCGCGTGGGAAAAGGACTCCGGTAGATGTATGGTGGTCGCCGGTGATTTAAATGCGCGGGAAATATCTTTTATCGCCTGGACGGAGGCAAACGGTTGGCACGATCCGACGACCGTCGGGGCTACGACGCCCTCTGTCGCGCCGAAAACCTCGGCGGGGGTATTGGGATTGCTTGGCGATATAAACTGGCTCGGTCTTGTCTCCGACCCAAACACAAATCAACTCATCTGCTATGCGATAGACCAAGCGGCTGATTTGACCTCAATCAATTGGGGCGGTTCCAACTGGTCGGTAAAAGCAATCCACGAGACAACCGTCACCGATGCCGCCAGAGAATGCGCCGCGCTCGCCCTTGATAAGCACGACAGAATTCCGCCCTACGCCGTTGACAATCAATCGGGCGACGACGTTTGGAGAGTGTCGAATACCGGAAATTATTCTGTCCAGTTTCACGATGCCGGCGGGTCTTTTCTGAATAAATTCCAGATAAGAGCCACCGTCGGCGCGTCGGTAAGTTCGACGCTCATTCTCGATTGGACGGACAATATGACTTTTGACGGCGCTGTCAACTCGTATTCCACGCCGTGGGCTTTTTCGACGGGTGTCTGGAATGGCTTGAGGGAGGGTTTGAATTACGTCCACGTAAAAATTTTCGACGGGGCGTTCAATACCGCCGTCGAATCGAATCTGTTTTATGTCAGAAAAGATACTACGTCGCCGACCGTGCCGACTTTATTGTCGCCATCGGATGGCGCGGCTACAAATAATGCGCAGCCGCCTTTTGATTGGACAGATTCTTCCGATGCAACTTCGGGGGTTTCAAACTACGAATTTGAGATTTCGACGGATGTGAACTTCGGAGTCTTTACGGACGCCGCAGCGCCAACCACCTCTTACCATCTACCGTCCAGCGTCTACCCTTCTGCATTATATTACTGGCGCGCCCGTGCCCGCGACAACGCCGGTAACTATTCACTATTCACTATTCACTATTCACTCATCGTTGACACTGCTCCGCCTTCCGCCGCGAACAATGTATCCGGCGATTTTGTGTGGCGCGCTTCGAGCGGGACAAATTACGATGTGCGGTTTTACGACACACTCTCAAAACTCGCCACAGGGTATTATCGTGTGTGGACTTCCACCGGCCAAACCGGAACCCGCATATTTGATTGGACGCCTATAAATACGCTTCTTATCAACGCTACTTTTTATGAAACTCCGTGGTCGGTAAACGCCTCGTCATGGGCATTATTGATAAACGGGACAAACTATGTAACCCTTCGCGTTGATGACCTTGCGGGAAACACTTCGACATGGGCGGATGCGTTCTTTATCAGGAAAGATGTGGTCTCACCGGAAATTCCGACACTATCCGCTCCGCTAAACGGGACGGCTACAAATCAAATGGATATAACATTTCAATGGTCAACAGTCACAGACGCGCATTCAGGCATTGATGGATATGAGTTGCAGATTTCTACTTCGTCAGATTTTAGCCCGATAAATCGGGCAACTACAACACCGTCTACCGTCTACCTTTCTACCCCTCTACCTCATAATATTTATTACTGGCGCGTACGCGCCCGCGACAACGCCCTCAATTATTCGGCCTTCTCCTCGACTTACTCGATACTGGTGGACACTTCTCCTCCGTCGGCGCCTTCGTTGTTGACGCCGTCGAGCGGAACGATTACGAACAACCGGCAACCCCCGTTCGACTGGGGCGATTCCGCTGACGCCGGTTCAGGGATTTCAAATTACGAATTTGAGATTTCAACCGATATAAATTTCGGCGCGCTTTCGGACAATGCTTTTCCGACGACGTCCTACTATTCGCCCCCGGCGGCGCTCGACTCGGCGCTTTATCACTGGCGCGCCCGCGCCCGCGACAACGCCGGTAACTATTCGCTATTCACTATTCACTATTCGCTCATCGTTGACACGGCTCCCCCGACGATAATAAACAACGAATCCGCATCGTCGGCCACCTGGCTCAACGCGCCGAAACCCGTCGGCCACGACGTTGATTTCGAGGATCCCGGGCTTGCGAAAATAAACGACATACAATATAAAGTCCATCCTGCGGCAAACGAATCCGGGACGGCTCTCATCGCATGGGAGACGATAAAAAGCACATTCTCGCCGTATGCGGCCTCGTTTTCTCCGCCGCTTGGTCTTTTGTCTTACACGACAAACTTCGGAGTGAATTTCGATTTACTCGCCGATGGGACGAACTTCGTTTCCGTGCGCGCAAGCGATCTGGCGGGCAACACATCAACGTGGATTGATGCGTTCAAAATTTTGAAAGACGTTATCCGTCCGACGATAAACAATCAGCAGAGCGGCGACTTTGCGTGGCGCAATTCGTCGGGGACGACTTACGGCGTTCAATTTAACGACACCGGCGGCTCATTGTTATCGAGATTCGAGGTGCGGGCAGGGACGAGCCCCGCCACTACAACACCAATTTTTGATTGGACGGACAGAATAACCGGTGTCAATGAGCCGTCTTATACCGCGCCGTGGTCGTTGACAGCGTCACAATTCGCGGCGCTTTACGACGGGGCAACCAATTTCGTTTCCGTTCGCGTCTTTGATTTGGCGGGTAATACTTCCACATATCCCGACGCTTTCTTTATATTAAAAGACACCACCCCGCCGCATTGTGTCAATAACGAAAATACAGACCGCGGATGGCTGACGGTAAATCCCGGACCCGTGTGGAATATAGATTTTTACGAGCGTGTTCTCGCCGAAAGAAATCCCGGCGCTTCACGCCTCAATAATTTATTTTATCGCGCCAAATCGTCCACCGGCGGAGTAATTGTTGACTGGAGCGCCATCGCCACGTCGCTGAACACGACATTTTATCTGGATAACTTTGCCGTGAATTTCGATGTTTTGCCCGCCGGCGAAAACTCCGTGGATGTGCGCGCGATTGACTTCGCGCTTAACGCCACCACGTATATAAACGCTTTTTATGTCAAAAAGGACACGTCCTCGCCGCGCGTCGAGGTTGTGTTTGATACGGCGACCGTGAACTGGATAAACTCGTCCGGGTTTTACGACGTCAATTTTTACACTCAAGGGCCGAACCCTCTTGATACCGTTCAGTATGCCGTTTATACGGCCCCCGTCTTCGGCGGGGAAGTCAAAATACCTTGGGCGAACATCGGCACGCCTCCGCTGAATCTCGCGTCTTATGTTTCCGATTGGTCGGTGAATTTTCCGTTACTGCAAAACGGGGGAACCAACTACGTCAGCGTCAGGGCATGGTGCGTTTCGGGCGGCACCGCGACCGTCGCGGACGCTTTCAGAATATTTAAGGATGTTTCGCTGCCTTCCATAGTGGACCCCGTGCCCGGGGACGACACCGTCTGGCGGTCTTCCAACGCCGCCGTTTATAACGTTGACTTTTTCGATATTCCGTCCGACGGCGCGCGACTTGACAAATTCCGTCTGAAAATCACCTCGGCGAGTTTTCAGACGGGTACGCTTCGTCAGGACTGGACCGACGAGAAATTAAATATCGGAACGACTTTTTACACCGCCGATTGGCCCGTAAAATGGGAAACGTGGCTTGCGATGAAAGAGGGTTACAACTATGTTTCGGCAAAGGTTTACGACAATGCTCTCAATAGTTTCGAACTGAGCGACGTGTTTTTTGTGCTGAAAGACACCACGCCGCCGTCAATAGATAATCAGCAGTCGGGCGACACGGCGTGGCGCCGCGTAAACAACGGTTCGTACAATGTGAACTTTGCCGACTCGGGCGGCTCGAAACTCTCGCGTTTTGAAATCTCCGCCTCGACTTCTCCGTCGGGGACGCCGCAACTTGCGGCATGGACGACGGTTCAGGCGGCCATCAATGCCGACTCATTCGCCGGCCCATGGCCACTTCCTGCGTCGGCTTGGACGGCGCTTGATTCGCGCGCGACCAACTACATTTTCGTGAGGGTTTTCGACGGAAGCGCGCCGGGTAATTCTTCCTCAACGGCTTCCGCGGCCTTTTACGTCCTGAAAGACACCGTTCCTCCGACGATAACGAACAGCGAAACCGTCGAGCGCGGATGGTTCAGAGAAAATCCCGGAGCCGTCTGGAACGTTGACTTCAACGACCCGTTTGCGCATAATTCAAAACTCCATACGGCACAGTGGACGGCTTACACGGGCGCGAACAGGACGGGCGCGCAGTCCGTCGGGTGGACGGACATATTCTCCGGACTGGGGATTGCGTCTTACGCCGCCGACTGGGATATCGGCGCTTCGACTTTTTCCATCCTCCCGTCTTCGGTTTCGTTTATAACCGTCCGCTCGTGGGACGTCGCGGGGACTACAACCACTCTTGTTGACGCGTTCAAAATCAAAAAAGACACATCCGGCCCGACGATAATAGACAATCAGCCTGGCTATGACGGCTGGCTTGCGGCAAACCCCGGCGCGGTTTGGAACGTGGATTTCCGCGACGAACTTTCGCGGCTCGCTTCCGCCTACTACATAATCTATCCGACCGCGAATCTTTCGGGCGCGCCATTGACCGCGTTGACCACTATTTTCGTCGGCATCGCCCAAATCACATATGACGCCGACTTCGGTTTTCCGTCGGAGCATTTCCAACTTTTGTCCGAAGGCACTTCTTACGTTACGGTTACCGCCTATGACAACCTCGGCAATCAGACGACATCTTACGATGTGTTTTATGTCAGAAAAGACACCTCGCCGCCGTATTGCGTTGACAATCAAAACGACATTTTCGTGGACGCGCAGTCGGACTTGGCCGATATGAAGGTCGCCTTTTTCGACGATGGAGGCTCTAAAATAAATTATCTTCGTTACACCGTTAGGCCGTCGCCGGCGCTGCCGCCGGAATATATAATTGACTGGGCCAACATACCCGGCATCGCCGACGGACTGAACGCAACTTATTACGCATCCGCATGGTCGCTTACCTCGATTTTTGCCAATCTGCCGAATCAGGCGACGTCTTACGTTTCCGTGCGTTGCGTTGATTTTGCCGGCCTTGCCACGACTTACATTGACGCGTTTGCGATATACAAGGACGCCTCCGGTCCGACGATAGGCGATAATGTTGACGAGACGTCGCTGCCGTGGTTTAACACGCTGGCGGACGTTAATTTCGACGTGGATTTCTATTCAAACTCCGGCCAGGCGTTGAATTATTTTGAAATAAAAATAACCACCGGCTCTTACGGAACAGGGCAAATAATCGCCGATTGGCACAAAATCGCCGATATACTCGCCATATCTTATACCGACGACTGGAGTATCTCCGAAAACGACTTCAACGCGATGGAACAGGGGTATAATTACGTCCACGCGCGGGTCTTCGATCTGGTTCCGACATCGGCTACTTTGAATAATATTTTTTACATTAAAAAAGACACCGCTCCGCCGACGATAGAAGATTTGCAGACCGACGCAACTTTTTATTTTGCCGCCGCGGAAAAAACATACGATGTCAATTTTTACGACTATGGGATAGGCGTTTCGTCGGCGCAGTATCTGGTTTCGTATTCGTCCCTGAATCCGCTTGCGACGATTCTCGTCGGATGGACGAATATTTTCGTCGGCTCGCCGGTTTCTTCTTATATCGCCGACTGGCAATTGAATTTCGCAGCATTGCAGGAGTGGGCGACGAACTATGTCTCGGTTCGCGCTTACGATGGGTTGGGTTACGCGGCGACGAGTTACGCCGTCTTCAGTGTTTGGAAAGACACTACGCCGCCGGCCGCAGTGAGTTTGGTTTCGCCCGCGAGCGCGACGATAACCACCAATCAAACGGCGGATTTTCTCTGGGCCGCCTCGACGGACGCGACCTCCGGCGTCAAAGATTACGAACTGCAAATTTCGACGAACCCGGACTTTTCTTGGTTGCAGTATTCTTCTTTTACCGCCGCGCTTTCTCTGAACGCGCAACTCGCCGACTCCTCGACTTACTGGTGGCGCGCGCGCGCTCGCGACAACGCGGGCAACCTCTCCGCGCCGTCGGGCGCCTACTCGCTGCTCGTGGATACCATACCGCCCGCAATCCCGTCGCTCCTGAGTCCGGCGGACAACGCGACCACGAATCAAATCAGCATAAATTTCGCGTGGTCGGCGTCGGTTGACGTCGGCCCGTCGGGTATTTCCGGCTACGAATTTTATATTTCAACGGCTTCGGATTTTTCCGTCTTCACTTCTTCTGCTTTCAACTTCTCTGCCTCTCTGCCTCTCTACCTCTCCACCAATTTATATTACTGGCGGGTCAGAGCAAAAGACAGCGCCGGCAACTATTCACTATTC
>JASEHK010000078.1 GCA_030018875.1 Endomicrobiia bacterium
CACATCTTTTCGGGAACGGCCGTCGCGGCGTCGTTGCTGGCTTTTTTTACCATAATCTCTCTCGTCGGCGCGATAGCCGCTTCATCGGTGGTGAACAGGGCGACTTTCGTCTCGTCTCTGGCGCTCTCATGGGCGGTGTTCTTCGCGTCGCTGAAATACGCGGCTATAATAGATTCCCGTCGGGCGGCATTCGCGGAAAAATCGGAAGAGCTTGAGATATCCCTTAACGAAACGCTTCGGCGACAGGATGAACGCTTAGAGGCCTCCGCCGCCTGCGAGCGCAGGATAGAAAACTATTCGAAGATGGCCGCGTTTCTGCGCGCGGTGTGCGGTTTTCTGGGCGCGGAGGATTTTTTTGCGGCGTTGAGCGGCAGGTTCGCCGGATATCTCGGCGAAGGCGTGATACTTTCTTTCCGTGACGCGCCGCCGGCTTTTGTGTCTGCCGCCGGCGAGGATGCGCGCGGGAGCCCCGAGGCCGGAGCATTTCTCGTTTCCGACGATTCGAGGCGTATCGCCGCGAGTTTTCTCGACGAAGTTCCCGGACGCGAATGGGTTTTGATCGAAAAAACTTCCTGCGCTCTGACCGACGACGACAAGCGTTTTCTTTCGCTGGCTATAGATTTTTCAAGGACGGCGGCGGCAAATGCCGCGCTTTACGAAAAAACGCAGAAACTATCCATACTCGATGAACTCACGGGGACGTATCTGAGGGGTTACTTGACGGAGCGCTTCGACGAGGAGTTTATGCTCGCGCGCGGACACGGCGCTCCGCTTTCGGCGCTTATGTTCGACATTGATCATTTCAAGAGCATTAACGACGAGTACGGCCACACCGCCGGAGATGAAGTGCTAAAAGCCGTCGCCCATTCGCTCAGGCGACGCTTGCGCGAGACCGACATCGTCGGAAGATATGGGGGCGAAGAGTTTGTCGCCGTAATGCCGCATACGGATGCAACCGCCGCCCTGGCCGCCGCCCAAGAAGTTCGCTCGATGATAGAACACGAGAAATTCTTCGCCGGACCCGTGTCTTCAGCGCTCCGCGTGACGGTAAGCGTCGGCGCGGCGACGATGGAATCGTCCGACGACTCCTGGCAACAAATTCTCTCTCGCGCCGACAAGATGCTTTATGCGGCCAAAATATCCGGCCGAAACCGCGTGATGCCGTCGCCGGATACTCTATCAGGAGCAAAAAAAACGGCCCCGATAAAAAAAGGATAATGAACTTCATCGGATACGTCTATCCCCACATCGGCTACTTCCTGTCGGCGGCGTTTCTGTGGTCACTGACGATGGAAGACGCCAAAGCCCGCGCGCTGGCAGCATCTGCCTCGGTCGCGGCGGTTCTGGTATGGGCGTTTCCGATACTGCGTTCGCCGACCGGTATGGAGTCGCGCGCCCTCGTCGGGCCGCTTATATTTCTTGCGATGTCGGCGATATTCATCTCGGGTTTCTACAAATCTCTCGGCCGCTCAGCGAAGAGTTTTGCTGCGAAAACAGATGAGATGACAGGGCGGCTCGCCGTCGAAAAAGAGCAACTCGCCGTCGCTACCACCCGGGCGCTCAATCGTCAGCGCGCCCTCGACAAGACGACCGCCGCATTTGCCGCGGCGAAAGAAACGCTTTCACGAATGAAAAAAGAGGAACTCTGCGAAAATATAACCCGTCTCATCTCATCGGTCGAGGGGGTGTCGGGCGTCTGGGTTTTCGACGACAAGGGGGCGTGTCTTTGCGCCGATCCTCGCCCCCCGTCGGAAAGCCGCTCGGCCGCCGCGCGTATCTTTTTAGAGACGGGCGCGGCGCCGGAGGGGGATTGTTTTTTCGGCGGGATATCGGACGGGAACAGACGGCTCGGCGCGCTCTTGGCGGAATTCGTGTCGGCGCCTCCCGCGAGTGATAACATTAGCGCCGTCGAAAATTTATTTTCCGTATTTGCTCTCGGCTGCCGCCGCGCCGCCCTCTTTGAAGAATACGAATCGAAATCGCGCCACGACGCGCTCACGGGGCTTTTTAACCGTCGCTACTTTTTCCGGAAACTCGACATCGAGATCAAGCGAGCGCACAGATACGGAAGCGGTTTCGCTCTGCTTATGCTCGACGCGGATCACTTCAAGAGAGTCAACGACACTTACGGACATCCCGCCGGCGACGAGGTGCTCGTCAAAATATCGTACGCGCTCAAGGCGTTCGAATATCCGGGCGCCTTCGTCGGAAGATACGGCGGCGAGGAGTTTGTCGTCTGCCTGCCTTACTGCGATTCCTCGACAGCGCTCGAACAAGCCGAACGCGTGCGACGTTTGATAGAGGCCGCGGATTTTTCGGATAATCTTCGGGGAATGATACAATTCCGCGTGACGGTGAGCGTCGGCGCGGCCGTATATCCGGATTCAGGCGTTACCATAGATGCTCTCGCCGTCGCCGCCGACAATGCCCTCTACGCGGCCAAAGAAAACGGCAGAAATCGCTCGGTACTATCAGCGACGATGCCGGCGGCAGGAATTACACGATGATATTTACAACAAAGAGAAACTGGAGGAAATTATGATGGAAAAACTCGTTTCAAAAATGTCCCCGAAATGGCGCGACACGACCGTGGCCCTCGTTTTTCTTTCGCCGTTTCTGGCCGTTTACGCCGTTTTTCTCGTCTATCCGATTTTTTACTCGATGTATCTGAGTTTCAGGACGGTGAGCGTTGACACCGATATGTTCAACATTTTCTCCGACATGAGATTTACCGGCCTGAAAAACTACATCGAACTTGCGAAAGATTATCACTTCTGGTGGTCGCTCACCGTGACTTTTTACTACGCGATACTCTACATACCGCTTCTGATTTTCTCCTCGCTCGTTCTGGCCGTGCTTCTGAACAATCATCTCAAAGGTCATTCGTTTTTCCGCAGCGCCTATTTTATGCCGAATGTCCTCGATATGTTCGTCGTCGGAACTATATGGATGTTTCTCTACGCTCCGCAGGGAGGCGTCATCTCGCAGATTATGAACGCTCTCGGCATAGATTTTTTTTCGCGCGAGGGGATACTCGGCAGCCCCCGCACCGCAATGCTCGGAGTCGTCGTGGCGTTGGTCCTCAAAAACTCCGGTTTCGGAATGATTCTTTTTCTCGCGGCGATACAAAACATATCCCGCTCGGTTTACGAAGCCGCCGATATTGACGGCGCGAGCAACTGGCAGAAGTTCACGAAAATCACGATACCCCTCGTGAGACCCATAATCCTTTTTATGGTTGTGACGGGTATGATAGGGGCGCTCAACTCTTTCACCGAAATTTACGCGATGACTTCGGGCAAGCCCAACGTCGTAGTTTTCGGAAAGACGATGGAAGCGACGCGCGTGGCGGGATATTATCTTTTCCGTCAGTGGGACAGGATGAATTACGGCTACGCCGCGGCTATGAGCTACGCCCTTCTTTTCATTACGCTGGCGGTATCCTACGTCAACGCGAAGATTCTCAAGTCGTCGCATTAAAAGAGACGAAGGGCGTGAAAAGGTGATAAAAAAAGATGAAAAGGTGAAAAAGTGAAAGAGTAAAAAAGTTGTTTTTGTCACCTTGTCACCTTGTCACTTTATCACCTTTATCACTTTGTCACTTTGTTGCGCTTTTGGCCGTTAAATGGAGGAAAAATGACCTTGATGACAAGAACGCCGGAACTGGCGAAAAAAACATTTCTTTACGTCGCGCTGGCCGTAGGCGCAGTCTTCGTGCTTTTCCCGTTTTTCTGGATGATACTCGTCGCGCTGAAACCCGACGAACAGGTTTTCGCGCTGAACTTTATCCTGCAGAAACCGCTCCTTAAAAACTTCGTTGACATCTGGACGAACCCGTCGTATCCTTTCGGAAGATTCTTCGTCAACAGCTTGGTCGTGGCGACGAGCGGCGGTTTTTTCACGGCGCTGTTCTGTTCGCTAGGCGGCTACGTTTTCGCGAAGAAGGATTTTTATTTCAAGGAGCAGATATTCTGGATTCTCCTTGCTACGATGATGATCCCGGGTATGATGTTTTTGGTGCCGCAGTTCGCCATCGTCACGAAACTCGGCTGGATAAATACTTACAGCGGAATGGTCGTTCCGCATCTTGCCAATGTCTTCGGGATATTCCTGATGAGGCAGTACATGGAGACGATTCCGACGAGCATCATAGAGTCCGCCAAGATAGACGGCGCGGGCGAGTGGCAGATATTCTGGCGGCTGATAGTGCCGCTTTCCATGACGATAATAACGATGGTTTTTCTTTTGAGTTTCCTTTTTCACTGGTCGAACTTTCTCTGGCATCTCGTCGTCAACACACCTGAGTCGGACAAACTTACTCTGCCCATAGGACTTGCGCTTTTTAAGGGACAGTACACCTCGGACTGGGCCAAGATGATGGCGGCGTCGTGTTTCAGTATAATCCCGATAGCGTTGATATTCGTCGTCGCCCAGAAGTTTTTTATCGAGGGATTGACGTCGGGGGCCGTAAAGGAGTAGGCAGTAGTCAGTGGACAGGGAATGGCCATATATAGGGATTTTTCCCTATCCCCTGGCTACCATCTACTGTCTACTTATTTCATAGGAGGATTAAGATGATTCCAAAAAAAAATTATTTGCCGAAGCCGCTCGCGCCGCTTGCTCTCGCCGCGCTTCTGGCGGCTTCTTTGCTTGCGTCCGCCGGATGCGGCCGCGCGAAATCCGGGAAGGCCGCGGTTGACGGCGTCAAATATCTCACCGTCTGGCAGACGTACAACAACGAGGAGCACGAGGTGTTTCTCGGCATTGTTTCCGAATACGAAAAGAATAATCCGGGCGTGAAGATAAAAGTCCAGCGCATCCCGTGGGACCAGCACGTCACGAAAATAAAAGTCGCGATGATAACGCATACGGTGCCGGACATCGCGCGGGTGGACCCGGCCTTCATGCCGCGGCTCGTGAGGTCGCGCTCGCTCATTGACCTGAGCGATTATGACGCGGACAAAATCATCGTGGATCTCGTGCCCGCCGCGGCGCAGGCGAACGTCTTCCCCGAGTCGTTTTTCGTCCGCGACTCGACGTCGTCGCGCAAAAGGATATTCGGCCTTCCCGACCAGACGACCGGCGTGGCGCTTTTCTACAACAAAAAACTTTTCGCCGACGCGGGGCTCGCGCGGGCGCCTGCGACGTGGGAGGAGTTCGTTAAATACGCCAAGATTCTAACGCGCGACTCCGACGGAGACGGTCGGGTCGAGCAGTTCGGCTTCGCGGCGGACCTATCGCTGTGGTTCACGTTTCCATTCTTCAACACGTACGGGGTGAAATTCATCAGCGACGACGGAAAAACCTGTCTGCTGGACTCTTTGGCGGCGCGCGAGGCGCTTCAACTCAAAGTGGATCTCTACGCCAAACACAGGGCTGAGGCGGGCGCCTGGCAGGCGGGCGCGATAAGCCCCGACACCGGATTCATCAACCGGAAATACGCGATGATATTCACCGGCCCATGGAACCTCAAGCGATTCAAGGACGCGGGTATTCCGTTCGGCGTCTCGCTTATACCGCGCGGACCCGCCGGTTCGTCAACGAACGTCGGCGGCTCAAGTATGGCGGTATTCAGAACCTCCCGTCATCCCGACGAAGCGTATAAGTTTCTCAAGTATCTTGTCTCGACGGCGACACAGAAGAAGTGGGCCGAGGCGCTGAGTCAGATTCCCGTCAACCTCAAGGCCTATCCGATGGTGAACGTTTCCGCGCTGCCGGAACTGAAAATATTCATGGAGCAGATGAAGACGGCCGTGCCGCGCCCGAAAGTTCTCGACTACGACGAACTCGAAAGCATAATGAACGCCGAGATGTACACCGCGCTTTCCGGGCAAAAAACCGTCGAGCGGGCGCTCAAGGACGCCGTCGAGGAAATCAACAAGAGGGTGCTGAATGTTGAATAGAAAAGAAGGCGGTAGACGGGAAACGCTGGACGGTAGACGAACCATTAGTTGCTATTTGTTTATTGTCTCGCTTTTCCTTCTGCCTTCTGTCTTCTACCTTCTACCTGGCGCTTACGCCGCGCCGCGTCACACTATTACCGTTGACGGCGATTTATCCGAGTGGGCCTCCGACGAGACAAAGGTCGCCGACTCCGCCGATTCCGTCTGGGACCCTGGCGCCGACAAAAACGAGATAAAAAATCTCCGTGTCACGTGGGACGCCGAGTCGCTTTACGTAGGCGTCGAGGGAATGGCGACGGACAAAGGTATTCTATTATATCTCGACAGCGGCCGCGCCGCGGGCTTTTCCGATTTACGCGAAATAAAAACGTGGAACCGCCGCGCGCGCTTCGAAAATTTCGCGCCCGATTTTTTCTACGGCGCGTGGAGCGGTTCCGACGGCAATTTTTACAGATTGAGCTCTTCGTGGAGCGCCGAGGACGTAAGTTCAAAATGTTCGCTGAAAAACTCCAAAACTTCGCCCGCGCCGGGATGGGAGATGAAAATTCCTTTCGACCTTATTTATGCGCGCGGAAAAGCCGTTGACCCGGGAGCGCGCATAAAAATCTTCGCGTCTCTTGCCACCGGCGACATAGGTTCGGGCGCGTTCGGGGATTACGGCTACCTCGGCGGCGACTGCGCGCCCAACAACGATATCACGGGCCTCGGCGACGCCCTGATATCAAATTGGGCGACAGTCGTTCTCGACTCCGACGGCGACGGCCTTCCCGACGACGCTTTTAGGCGCGCGGCGCTTTCTTTCAAAGAGGCGTCTCTTTCGGATGTTAAGTTTTCGCCGGCGCTTCACTCGACGATGGTCTTGCGCGCCGAGACCACGAAAGAATCTTCGGTATCGGCGGAAATCTACGCCCTCGACGGAAAAAAAATCAGGACGCTGGCGGCGCAAACGTCCGGCCAAAA
>JASEHK010000079.1 GCA_030018875.1 Endomicrobiia bacterium
TGACAAAAGATATGAGACCCCGAAACAAGTTCGGGGTGACACTATTGGACTTTTTCAGCAGTGTCATTTTACGATAAGCGTGCCGTTTTTGCCTTCGAGGGCCTCGGTGAGGGTTTCGGGCATGGTTATGAGAGCCTCTTTGCCGCCGAACTCAAGGAAGGAGACGCACGCCTGTACTTTAGGCAGCATTGAGCCGGGTTTGAAGTGGCCTTCGGAGATGTATTTTTTGGCTTCCGCGACGGTGATTTTGTCGAGCGCGATCTCGTCGGTCTTTCCGAAGTTCAGATAAACCTTAGGAACGGCCGTTGATATGACGAGCAAGTCGGCGCCGATTTCTTTGGCGAGAACAGCAGAGGCGAGGTCCTTGTCTATAACGGCCGCGACCCCCGATAGCATCCCGTTATCGTCGGAAACGACGGGGATTCCGCCACCGCCGACGGCTATTACCACAACGTCCTCGGCGACGAGGTTTTTAATGGCCTTACTCTCGATTATGCGCTCGGGATTGGGCGACGGCACCACGCGCCGCCACCCGCGGCCCGCGTCCTCGACCATCGTCCATTTTTCTTTTTTCATTCTCTCTTCGCCGTCTTTGGCGGAATAGAACTGCCCGATGGGCTTGGTCGGTTTTTGGAAGGCCGGGTCGGCTTTCTCGACGAGGGACTGAGTGACCACGGTTACCACACTCTTTTTTATTTTGCGGGTCCAGAGTTCGTTTTGTATCGCCTGCTGAAGATGATAGCCTATCGCCCCCTGTGTGTCGGCGACTATTGAGTCGAGCGGGACTTCGTGCATGACTCCGCGCGAATGTTCCGAGCGCAACAGTATGAAGCCGACCTGCGGGCCGTTGCCATGCGTTACGACGACGCGGTGCCCTGCCTCGATGAGACCGGCCAAAAGCGAAGCGGTTTCGCAGACAGCCGCATACTGGTCGGCGACAGACATGTGTTTATCGTCTTTAATGAGTGAGTTTCCGCCGATGGCGACGACGATGGTCTTTTTCATAAGATTCTCCAATGCTAATGTAGAAAGGTAAAAGGGTAGAGAGGTAGAGAGAAAATAAAATTCCATACTTCCCCCCTTTCTACCCTTCTACTTTCATTTCACCCTCGGATTATTTTTCTTAAGCAAATCCGAGATAACGGACGACGGATCCTTGAAGCGGCAGGCCATCATCATAGCGGCTATGACGAAAGGTTTGAAGCCGGCTTCCTTGTAAGTACCGATGCGATATTTCTCGAAAACTCCCGCCGAAACTTCGCCTTCTTTGCACGATACGTCGGATATGTCGGCCGGCAGACAATGTAAATAAACGGCTTTGCCGCCTTTGGTGAGTTTCATTTTCGCCTCGTCGCAGGTCCAATCCTTGTGAGTGGCGTTTTCGGCGAGGCACTGTTTTTCGAGGTCGGCGATGCCCTGTTTGTCATTCTGCTCGACGAGCTTCGTCCTTTTTTCCATAACCTTGTAGGACGCCCACGACTTCGGATAGACGATATCGGCGTTTTTGAACGCTTCTTCCATCGAGTTCGACACGGAAAATGAGCCGCCGGATTTCTGCGCGTGCTTCTTTGAAACCTCGACGGTGTCGGACAGAAGGTCGTAACCAGCCGGATGGGCGAGCGAAACATTCATTCCGAAACGGGTCATTAACGTTATGACTCCTTGCGGCACGGAAAGCGGTTTGCCGTAGCTCGGAGAATACGCCCATGTCATCGCGATTTTCTTGCCCTTGAGATTCTCGACGCCGCCGAAGTAATTTTTGATGTAAAGGAGGTCGGAGATCGCCTGAGTGGGATGATCGAGGTCGCACTGAAGATTGACGATGCAGGGGCGCTGATTCAGCACGCCGTTTTTGTATCCGTCGTCGAGAGCCGCCGAAACCTCTTTCATATAGGTGTGGCCCTTTCCGATGAACATGTCGTCTCTGATGCCGACGGCCTCGGTCAGGAAAGAAATCATGTTCGCCGTCTCTCTTATAGTTTCGCCGTGGGCGATTTGCGATTTCCCCTCGTCGAGGTCCTGAACTGCCAGACCCAACAAATTACAGGCCGACGCGAACGAAAATCTCGTGCGCGTGGAGTTATCGCGGAAGTTTGAAACGGCTATGCCGGTATCGAAAACTTTAAGCGAAACATTTTGCGCGTGGAGTTCTTTGAGTATCTCGGCGAGCGTGAGCACTAAACCGATTTCTTCGTCTTTGTACATCCACGTCAGAAGAAAGTCCTTGTTGAAAAAACGAGTCCTGATTTTTGCGACTTCCGCGAGCGCTTTTTTTACGTCGAATTTTTTTTTCATGAGATACCTTCCGGCGCGGCCGAGAACGGCCTCGCGCCGTCTCCTTTTATTAGATTTTATTTGGACGCGAGTATTTTCGGGAACGCCGCATAACACACGGCCGCTCGTCGCAAATGCTCGACGGGCATACGCTCATCCACCTGATGGGCGTATATCTCGTGAGCCGGTCCGAATCCGATTGTCGGAATCTTGAGACGCCCCATCGAGGCGACGCCGTTCGTCGAAAACGTCCATTTGTCAACGATGGGTTTTTTCTCGAGCGCGATTGTCGCGGCAGCAACCATCGCCTTGGTAAGTTTATGATTTTCGGGGATAACCCAAGTCGGGAAGTATTTCTCCTGACCGACTTTTAGTCCCGTCCACGAAATCGCTTCGTACTGTAAAACCTCGACCTTGCCGCCGAACTTTTTCACCGACGGAAGGCGCTTTATCTCGACGACGGCGGATCCGAGGGTCTCGCCGGCCGTCAGGCGACGGTCGAGATAAACAGTGGCTTCGTCGGGGACGGCGTTCAGAGACGGCGTCTGGCACTCGATTTTCGTGACGGCCACGGTGCCCTTTCCGAGGAATTTATCTTTTTTAAGCCGTTCGTTTAGTTTGGTTATCTCCTGCACGATGAACGACATTTTCCAGACGGCGTTATCGCCTCTTTCCGGAGCCGAAGCGTGGCAGGACTTCCCTTTTACGACGACCTTCATCTCCATTCTGCCGCGATGCCCCCGGTAAACCTTGAGGTTCGTGGGCTCGGTGATGACGACGTAATCGGGCTTCATTTTTTCTTTTTGGATTATGTGAAGAAGCGGCAAACCGTCGCAATCCTCTTCCTGACAGGAGCCGACCATCCATACGGTGTAATCTCCGTCGAGTTTCAAATCCTTGATGATTCGTCCGGCGTAAACCATCGGAACCATAGATAGTTTCTGGTCGGTGGCGCCCCGTCCGTAGATAATGCCTTTTTCATATTTGCCTTTGAAGGGGTCCCACTTCCACGCTTTCGGATCGCCGACGCCGACGGTGTCTATGTGGGCGTCGAACATTATTTTCGTCTTGCCTTTCCCGACGACGCCGATGATATTGCCCATCTTGTCAACTTTAATTTTGTCAAAGCCGACCTTTTTCATTTCGGCGGCGATGCGTTTTACGAGCCGGCCTTCCTGCATCGGAAACGACGGAATCGCCACGAGGTCTCGCGCGAACTTGACCATGTCTTTTTCGTAATGTTTCGCTCTTTCATGTAACGCCTTCGACGGAATCAGTGCCATTGCCTGTGCCTCCGGTGTTTTTATTTCTCTATGGTGGAAAACGAAAAGCCGCGAATCGCCGATATTGAGACCATTGAAAAACCTATAATTTGTGTAGTCGCCCCGACGTTACGTCGGGGCTATTTGCCCGACGGAAGCCCCGCAAGGCGGGGCGACTACAAAGACCTTTTTCAACAATCTCATATTACAGCGCTTCGGCCAAAGATTTTCCGACGACACCGACGACATCAACATCATCCTTGGTGATGGGCGCGCTTGATTTAACGCGATGGACGTTGATGACGCCTTTGACGAGGTTGTCTTTTTTGACGGGAACGGAAGCGCCCGATTTGATCTCATGGAACTTCTGTATCCCCGAGAAGCGCGTATCCTTATTGATGTCTCCGACGATGACAACGGACTCGCCCGTCTGGGCGGCCTTGCCGGACGCGCGCTCGCCAACCTTTACCGAAATGCCCATTTTGGACGCGGCGTCTATTGAGGGATCGGACGCGATATACGCGCGGATGACGAGGTTGTCTCCCTCGACTAACATCACCGAGCCTCCGTCGGAGCCCGTTAAATCCGTGGCGATGACAAGCGCCATCTTGATAAGCGACTGCTTCTCCAACGATAAAGACTTGTCAACCGCGAACCTTACCATAAATCCTCCTGTTGTTAAGTAGTCAGGAATCAGGGTTATTCAAGGTTTTGTCTTTCCCCGACCCCTGACTACTAACCCCTGACTACTTTTTTTACGCCAATCCCGTTTTTTTGTTGAATTCTTCTATGAGACGGTCCCACTCGGGCGACTGGGCGAAAATCTTTTCCCAGAATTCCGGATCCCAAAGCGCGTTGATTTCTTCGACGGTCTTGCCCTGCTGTTCGACCCAGGTAAAATATTTGAGATTGTGAATGGCTTTTCTGTCCTGATAGCCGAGTTCCTTCAACCAATCAATGCCCACGCCGCCCAAACAGTGTTCCAAATCAACGGCCGCGTTCTCGTCGGTATATTTGCCGCGCTCTTTGGTAAGTTCCTCAAGACGCGACTGGTACATCGCGGCCGAGTCGGTGAAAACCGTGAATATGATGTCGTTCTCGTTCATCTCGTAGTACTTGGCCATCTTGATGGACGCAATGAGATTGCAGATGCTCGAAATACCAAGAAGCGAGAGTTTCTCGACGACGGACTTGGGCACGCCGGCTTTTTCAAGGCGTTTTTTGCCCGCCTCTTCGTTAAAAAGTCTCAAGACCCGCATCGTGAACTCGTCGTCTATGGCCGCGACGTTATCGGTGTTGCGGACGTTATGAACCCACGGCACGTGCTTGTCGCCGATACCTTCTATCCTGTGGCCGCCGAAACCGTTGAGATAGAGCGTGGGACACTGCAACGCCTCGGTCGCGGCTATTTTTATCGTCGGAAACTTCTTTTTGAGATACTCTCCGGCGCCTATCGTTCCGGCCGAGCCGGTGGCCAACACATACGCCGAGAAACGTCCGCGCGGGCCTTTTATTTTATTGAAGACCTCTTCCATCGCCGAGGCCGTGACTTCGTAGTGCCACAGTGTGTTGCCGAACTCGTCGAACTGGTTGAAGATTACAATTTTGTCTCCGCGCTCCTTCCTTAGTTCCCAGCACTTGTCGTAAATTTCTTTGACGTTGGACTCGCAACCCGGCGTGGCAAAAATCTCGCTGGTTCCTATTTCTTTGAGCCAATCGAAACGCTCTTTTGACATCTCCTGAGGAAGTATCGCTATTGCGTCGCAGGCAAGAAGAGCGCAGTCGAACGCTCCGCCGCGACAGTAGTTTCCCGTAGATGGCCACACGGCTTTCTGCGACGCGGGATCGAAGTTTCCGGTGACGAGACGCGGAGCCAGACACCCGAAAGCCGCGCCGACTTTGTGCGCTCCCGTCGGAAACCATTTGCCCACGATGCCCATTATACGGGCATTTACGCCGGTTATGGCCGAGGGGATTTCAAGATAGTTGACGCCGCCGTAAAGTCCGTCGCCGCCGTTTTCTTTGGGATTGTTTTTCCAGGTTATGCGAAAGAGATTGAGAGGATGCGTGTCTTGGAGGCCGATGTTTTTTAGTTTATCTTTTATACTCTGCGGGATTTTCGAAGGGTCTTTTTGCTGGGCGAATGTCGGAATGATTATTCCGCGCTCCTTGCATCTGGCGACTGTTTTAGCGAGGACTTTTTCGTTGATGTTCATCTTGCGGTCTCCTTAGAGTTATATTCTTTTCAAAATGTATTTGAGAATTTCGCCGCACAACATTGCAAACGAAACACTTGAAAGTGTGCCGACAAGATAATACTCGGAAAATTTTCTGTCTTTCAGTTCCTCAAAACGCGCTATGGACTTAGCGGCAAAAACAAACGCTATCGCTTCATAACGCCCTATCAGCACAAAAGTGAGAATAATAAATCTTTCAAGTACGCCGATTACCATGCCGGCGCGTTTGTGACCTGTGTCGACAGCGGCCGGAAAACCCACAAAACTGCACAAACTAGAAACAAAAACGCCGCCGCCGGCCAGCGACACCGCATATCCCGCGACGACCAGCGATACTTTCATCAACACAATACTCATAATTTTTACTGAGTCGGGTTGAATTTCGGGTTTTCAACCCTATGAGGTTGAATTTCGGGTTTTCAACCCTATGAGGTTGAACGGGTCTTGGCGGCCAAAATCCTGCGCAAATTGATCTCTGCCGTTAAAATCCGTTCGTGCCGCGCCGCTTTGAGCGACTTGTCTATCATCTGAAAAGAGACCTTTTCCCGTCGGGCAACTGCCTCAAGGGTCTTTAGTTCCTCGTATCTCCAAACTCTGCGATAGTGAATATCTTTCCACGATTGCTTTATAGTGTCAACAAGCATAACGATAGTATTAAGAGGTAAGTCCGGCAAACAAGAATATCCGCCGCTTAAAAAAACTATGCTTTGACCTTCTTCTTTTGCTTTTTCGAGCGCCCCGCGCGAACGGACAAAACACTTACCGTCCATCTGCGATGTCCGGCGAGCGACATTCGTGGACACATTTCCGACGCCGACTCCGAAAGATATTTTGACCGGATAAAGATCTTTTTCTATCGCGCGGCATATATCATAACTTTTTTCAATTCCGGACAACAATCCCTGAAATTCATCGCCGAGAGTTACCGAAAATTTTACTGCCACAAAATCCTTAAACCTCTTATTGATACTTTCCAGCGCGACAAGCAATTTCTCTTGTGTTTTG
>JASEHK010000007.1:0-19511 GCA_030018875.1 Endomicrobiia bacterium
TGAAAACATCGAGAAAAACAATCACCGTCAACACCCCGACTCGCAGAGCGTATCTAAATATCACTTCCGAAGTCGAAAAGGCGCTCAGAGAAAGCGGCGTCAAAGAGGGATTGTGTCTCGTCAACGCGATGCACATCACAGCTTCCGTTTTTATCAACGACGACGAATCCGGACTTCATCAGGACTTCGAAAAGTGGCTTGAAGAACTTGCCCCCTTCGACGCAAAAAAATACCGCCACAATCTCACCGGCGAAGACAACGCCGACGCGCATCTCAAGAGAACGATAATGGGAAGAGAGGTGGTCGTCGCCGTTACGGAAGGAAAACTCGATTTCGGTCCGTGGGAGCAGATTTTTTACGCCGAGTTTGACGGCAGGCGCTCCAAGCGCATACTGATTAAAATCATTGGCGAGTAATTGCCTCCCTTTTCGGGAGGATTAAAAAACCCTTGACTTTTGCCCGATATTTCTGTATATGTATGACGCAGTCGAAAAAGGCAAACCCCGCGAAAGCGGGGGACGCAAAGCCACGGAGCTAAAGATAGGGGGCTATCAAACCGACGAGCGAAAGCGAGTCGGGTTCCGATGTAGTGTCGGAATGCTGGCCGGGCTGCCGAAGTGATGAGTTGAGTTCCAGCAGTTGCTCGAAGCAGTTGCCAAGTCGGAGCCGTTGCTTGAAAGCAGGCTTCATCAGGGCTTTGGCAGTGATTCAAAAAGTCCCCCTATCTTTAGCTACCGAGTCGAAAGGTTCGGTAGCTTTTTGTTTTGTGTTTTGTCGCTTGACAACGTTCCAAATTGTCCGATAAACGGCAAACCCCGCGAAAGCGGGGGACGCAAAGCCGTTCCGCTCCGCCGCGAAGGTTTCGGCGGACCGGGACTCACCAATGATACATTGGTGAACGGGCCTGACTCCCGATGTGTGTCGGGAAAGGCGGCTGGGTTACCGAAGGCAATTATGCGTACTAATGAAGTCAGACACTATCTTCTTTCCTCGCGCATTTCAGGCGCGCGCGCGTATATATATGATACGCTCGTCGCGGTTCGTGTGTTGGCCTTGTGCGCGGGGTTCGTTTTTTTCCGGGCGCTCTCAATTGCGGCGGCGAAGGAATCCGTCCGCTTAGTCGCTCCCGCCGTATCGAGTCGCATCGCCGGCATATCTCTTGCCAACTATCCCAACCCTTTCGATTCCCGCGTAACGACCACCCGCATAGTAATAAACAAGCCCCTCGCCTCCTCGACGGTTTCCGTCACAATATACGACCTCTTCGGAGTTCCGGTCAGAACTTATGGCCGCGTGGAACTCTCCAGCGTCGTGTGGGACGGCCGCGACGATGAGGGCAGATACGTCGCCAAGGGCGGTTACATTTGCGTGGTCTCGACGGTGGAAGGCCGGATAGCGGCATCCACAAAAATAGGCGTGCTCCACTGAAAATATGATTAAAAAAGGCGCAAAAACACTATTGACTCCGGCGATAAAAGGCGCGGCGATGCGCTTGCTCGCGGGGCTCGGTTTTGTTTTTGGCCTTTCGGCGTTTGCGTCGCCGGTCGCCTGCTATGCCGCCGCCACCGGCGGTCAGCCGGGCCAGTTTGTGGCGTGGGGCGCCGGAGCGAGATCTCTGGGGATGGGCAAGGCATTTTTCGCGGTTGCCGACGACGCTTCGGCTACCTACTGGAACCCCGCCGCTATGACGCAGCTCGACCGCAAAGAAATAATGGCCCTTCACGCCGCGCTTTTCGCCGACACCAACTTCAACTTTTTGTCTTACGTGCACCCGACGGCGAAGTCGGGAGTTTTCGGCGGGAACATAACGAGACTTTATTCCGGCGGCTTCGAAAAGATAGCGATTACTTTCGACGCGAACCAGGAAGATATAGTCAAAATCGAGAACCTCGGGACATTCGAGGATTCGCGCATGGCTTTCACGCTGGCTTACGGAAAAAAAATACAGGAAAATCTCTCCATAGGTTTGGCGGGCAAATACATAAATCACTCTCTGGACACATCGGTTTCGGGAGCTTTTACGACCGATCTGACGATGTTTCTCGAGGGCCTGAATCACACGCTGCCCGGCATTAAACTCGGATTCGGCGTCAACAACATCATATCGAGTTCTTTTGGAGATACCGACGACGTGATGCCGATGATATTCCGATTGGGCGCGTCGCATAAGTTCCTCAAAGAAAAGTTGCTCCTGGCCTTCGACATTGACAAGTCGCTTACCGCCAATCTCGGATGGCACTTGGGCACGGAATATTATCTCATGAATTATCTTGCGATGCGATTAGGCTTTGAAGGTGAAAGCGGAATCCGCGAGACCACCGCCGGATTCGGTTTCAAATACAGAGACTACGGGCTCGATTATGCGTTTGCGTTTCACGAACTCGGCCTTTCTCACAGATTTTCCGGCTCATGGAAGATAGGAGATTCCGTCAGTGTCGGCCGCTCGGCCGCCGTCGCGCGTCTGATGAAAGAGGCCGTGGAATCTTACAGAAAAGGCGACCTGCTTCTGGCGCACAACCGGCTTGAGCGTTTGCTCGACATAGACCCCGCCAACAAGGACGCCCAAAATATGTCCCGCCGCCTGCAGATAATAATCGGCCACATAGACACCGTGGTCGGCGATACCGAAGACGCCGTGGCCGCCAGAAAGGGAATCGTGGCCTATCTTGAAGGCGATGATTCGGGCGCCGTGAATTCTTTCAGGTACGCTTATTACAAGAAACCGGAGAATATGAAACTTTTGGCTATGCTCAACAAAATAGAGCGCGAGCTCGGCTTGCCGCTCA
Source organism: Endomicrobiia bacterium (assembly GCA_030018875.1). GTDB lineage: Bacteria > Elusimicrobiota > Endomicrobiia > PHAN01 > PHAN01 > PHAN01. The sequence continues at coordinate 2,787 of JASEHK010000007.1, forward strand.
CCGAAACCTTCAAAGAGAGCATCGCCGGATTCACCATAGTTGACCAGAAAGTGTTCGACGCCAGACAGGCCATCATAGACGGAAAATACGACAAGTCGCTGATAAAAGCGCAGGAAATACTCAACCTTGAGCCCAATCACGTCACGGCTCTTGAAATTATGGGTTCGGCGTTCTTCATGATGGACCAGCCCGAAAAAGCCAAAGAGGTCTGGATGAAAGTGCTTGAAGTTGACCCGACAAACAGAGTCGTGCCTCAGTTCCTTAATCAACTTAAATGAACATATATAATAGATAATAGGGAGAAGGGAGATGGGAAAAGGTAGACGGGAAAAATTACACCTCGCTTTGGAAAAGATGCCTGATTTTTTTTCTTCTACCATCTCCCATTTCACGTCTACCGTCTTTTATAAACGGAGAAAACTTATGAAAAAAACCCACTCTTTTGCGGCCGCGATTCGCCTGGCCTTGACGGCGGCCGCACTTGCCGTTGCCGGCTTCGGCGCCGGTATTTGCGCCGCGTCCTCATCCTCCAACGAAGTTATGCTGATGGAACATAAACTCCGCTATGAGAGAGAAAAAACCGAATATCTTCAGAAGGACATTCTCGACAGGGTGCTCGGGCCGGACAAGGCCATCGTCGTCGTGGATGTGGAGTTCGGGCTCGATACTGTCACGACCCGTTCATTCGCCAAGGAAAGAAAGGCCGAACAGAAAAAAGATATCGGTCAGATAGAATATCTGCTGCCGGGCGTTCCAAACCCCAAGGCCGTTTCTGCGGGCGAGCCCACCGGAGAGACCAAGGAAGAGTCCGGTCAGCAGGAGAAGACGACCGTCGAGGTCAAGGTCGCGCTGAAAAGGCAGATAATCACGGTTCTCCACGACGATAAAGTGCCGGCCGCAAGACTTGAGACCGTCAAAGAAGCCATTACATCCGCTTTGAGGATAGATACCCGTCGCGGCGATCGCATAGATTTCAAGGAGACCAAGTTTACCCGCGGATTTGTCGAACAGTTGCTTAAACCGCTTGTTCTGATTCCGCTGATACTCGCGCTCCTTATCATTTATTTTATGTTCGTGCCGTTCGCGGGTTTTCTTCGTTCCTATGTGAAGACCCTTCGCGAAAAAGGCGGAACGGAAGTGACGGTTGATTCCAAGTTCGGAACTCCCGAAGGAGAAGGCGGACCGGGCGGCGGCGATGGAACCGGAGCCTTGGGGGCCGCGGGCGCCGCCGCGTTAGAAGTGATTCAAGGGGAAAAGAAGTTCGAACCGTTCATTTACATTACCGACGACAATCTTAAAAGAATGATATATTTGATAAGAAAAGAAACACCGCGGACAATAGCTCTCGTGATTAGTTACTTAAAGACGGAACATGTAAAAGAGGTTCTTTTGAGTTTGGAGCCCAGGACGCAATCGGAGGTTGCCATTGAAATGGCCACAATCAGGCAGATGTCAAAAGATCAAGTAATGAAAATAGACACTGATATAAAAGAAAAAATAGATTTTCTTATCGGAGGGGTGGGCCCCCTGTTAAAAGTTTTGGATCAGGTTGACAAAGTTACAAGCGACAACATACTTGATTATCTACAAAACGAAAAACCGGATTTATATGACAAGGTGAGAAAGTTCATACTTAAGTTTGAAGATATAAAAAACTTTCCGGATCAAATGATGCAAGTAATACTAAACTACCCGGATTTGAAAAATTCGGCGCTTCTGGCAAAGGCTCTTAAAGGATCTCCGCAGGATGTGGTAAATAAGTTTTTTGCCAATATGTCGTCGAATGCCGTTCAACTTGTTCAGGAAGAAATGCAGTACACACAGGCCGTAACGGAAATGCAGGTTGAAGAGGAAAGAAAAAAAATATTAGGAGTTGTCAGAAAACTCGAAGACGAGGGCAAGATATTCGTGCGCGAAAAACCCAATACCTCCGCCCTTGAAGGCGAAGAGGTTGTCGCGGACCAGACGGCGCCGGATGGTCAGTCCGCGGAGTATTATCAAGCCGGGCTCGCGGCTTACGAAGCGGGCAATTACGAGGACGCCGTAAGCTATCTTGAATACGCGCTGTCCCTGGACAATAATCTGACCGACGCGCACAACTATATCGCGGCCTCTTATTATGCTCTGGGCAGATACGATGAGGCGCTGGAAAAATACGAGATTGTTCTGGGCATGGATCCCTCGGACGGCGAGCTTGCTTCATTTGTGGAGCAACTCAGGCTTCAGACTTCCCGGAGGTAACTTAATACTATGTGGAAGCGTTCAGAAAAAGATAAAACCGAACAAAAACAATCCTCGCCGCCGACGGTGGCGGTGTCTTCGCAAGACGCATCTTCCGCTCTCGCCGTCGGGCAGGTTTCGGGCGCGTCGGGCAATCGGGGAAATGCGGGAGATATTGCGGACATCAAGGCGTCGGTCGAGGAAGAGATCGCAAAGATCGAGCGTTTGATAGACGCTGAGCGTCGGGCGTATCACGGCCGCGCCGAGCGTTTGGAAGAAGAGAAGGCCAGACTCTCTGCGCATCTGGATCTGGCCGACAACGACCTCACCCGCCATCTTGCCGCCCAGAACGAGACCATAGTTTCTATGCGCCGCAAATGGGGCGAAGATATATCCATCATCGAATCCAAGATAATGGCCGATGAAAAAATGTGGGAAAATAAACTCAAAAATCTCTCATCGGAACTCGAAAATGTGAAACTCTCTTCGAGAGTCGAAGAGGAAAGCGCGCGCGCCTCGGCCGATTCGGCGTCGCTTGCCGTCAAGGGCGAGATTAGAGGGCTTGAGAGCCGTCTGTCGGAACTCGTTGCCCGCCGTCGCGGCGAAGAATCGTCTCACTCGTCGGAAGTGAAAAAGCGCGAAGATGATATAGCGGCCATCAAGGCGCAGATATCATTAAGGGCCGGACAATTAAGACTCGAAGAAGAAAGCTTTGAGCGCGAGCGCTCCGATCTCGACGAAAAATATCGCATCAGAGCCAAAGATCTCGAGGATAAACTCGTATCCCTCCGCGCGTTGTCCGAAAAAACGCGCGCGGCCAAGCAGGACGAACTCTTATCTTTCGAAACAGCCGTAAAACAGCGCCGCATACGTTTCGAGCAGGAAGCGGCCGCGAGAAAATCGGCGCTGGAAGAAATGAAGGAAACTCTCGGTCATCGTATAAAAGACATCGAATCCGAAATGGCCGACGAGGCCCGCAGGCACGAAGATATTCTCAAGGAGCGCGAAGAGCGTCTCGACAAAATCAAGGTCGAGCTCATGCTTTCCGATACCGCCGCGGATGCCGAGAGGCAGAGCCGCATCCATGATATGGCGGCTCTTAAGGAGCGCGCCGAAAAACAGCTCGCCGAACTTGCAAAAAAATACGAGCAGGAAAAAAACGATTGGGACAAAAAAATCGCCGCGGCCGACCGTGGTATGGAAGACGCCCGGTTAGACGCGCAGATAAAAATGCGCGATATGGCGGCCTCTTTGGACAGGGCTCGCGCCGACATAGAAAAGGAAAAGAAGGCGCTTTCCGCCCGGGTGTTACAACTTGAAAATGGAATGCTCGAGCGCAAGATAGACTATGAAAAGGCCGTATCGTCCAAGAACACCGAACTCCAAGAGTTGAAAATCCGACTCTCGTCGGAGCAAGAGCGCAAAGCTTCGGAGTACAATCTTCGTCTCGATGATCTTGCGTCGCGCAAATCCCGGTTAGAAACCGATCTGGCCGCCGCTTCGGCCGCCCGCGAGGCCGCCGCTAAAATATATTCCGACAGAATAGAGAAAAAAAATACCGAGATTGAAGCTTTGCGCGCCGCCCACCAGAGAGATATTGCCGCGTCTCGGAAGGCAATGGAGCTGGAAGAAAGCAAAATTAAATCGCTTCTTGCGCCCTTAGAGGCTCATCTGTCGTCGGCAATGTCCCGCAAAGAAAATCTCGAAAAAGAGCATGTCGCCGGAATGTCCGCCTTGGATGAAAGCCTTGCGGCGCTCGAACGTTCAACGGCCGAGCGCATTCGGGCGCTTTCCGACGAGCATGCAGTTTCGTCGGCCCGCCTGTCGGGTGAAATAGAGAGTCTCGAAAACGAACTTAAAATGGCCGTCGCCCAGAAGGCGCGGATAGAGTCGGAGGCCACGGATGCCAGCAGAGCGGCGGCGGCCGAGAAGGCGGCGCTGGACAAGGAATTGTTCGACTTTAATGAGCGCGCCCAAAAAGAGGTAAACAATCTTGCCGCCTCGGCTACGGCCGAAAAAGAAAAAATATCGGCCGAGATAAACGGAATAGAACATGCCATTGCCGCCGCCGAAGCCGAGCGCGACCGCGCTGTTGAAGCCGCGAAACTCGACGTGGCGAAGGCCGAAAAAGAACTTGAAGACAAAACCGCATCGCTGTCCGCCGGAATCCGGAAAGAAAAATCGAATCTCGAAGCGCGTATGAACATTCTTAACCGCGATATTGAAGAGCGCCGCGCCGAGGTTAAAGAGTTGAAGTCGTCCTCCGTGGCCGCTCTCGCCCGTGTCCGTCGGGAACTCGCGGAGTCCCGCGCCGCGCTTGATGCCGCATCCGTCGCGGCGAAAGAAGATTACCGCGCGCGTTCATCCGTTTCCGCCGCCGAAATAGAAGGTCTGAAATCGGTCGCCGCGGATTTGTCCCGTCGTCTCGCGGAGCGCAAGACTCAGTCCGAGGGAATCTCGGCCGACGCGGCGACGCGTGTGCGGCGCATGTCGGAAGCTCTTGAAAATATCGAGAGCAAGAACGAGGCCGAACTGTCTCGCCTCAGAGAGGAATACGAGCGCGAAAATCGGCTTATCGCCGATGAGGTCGAAAAAATAGAGCGCGACGCCGAATCTCTCAAGTCGGAGCACGCCGAGGTCATGAACCGTCTGCGCGAGGAGATGGAAAAAACTCAATCTCTTCGCTCCGTGAAAATCTCCGAGCGCGACGCCGCGCTGGCCCGGCTTGAGGCCGAGCACAGTCGTCTTACAGAAAGGCACACGGGCGCGATAACCTCGCTTAAAGCGGAACTCTCTTCCGTCGAGGAGCGCCTGCCATTAGCCATCGCCGAGAAAGAAAAACAAGTGTCGGCTCTGGCCGCCCGCATAGCCGCCGCCGAGGAAAGACATGCCGGAGCGAAAGACGGCTACACGACGGCTCACGCGCAGTTTGTTTCCCGGGCAGAGAGTCGCAAGGAGACATTGCGTCGCAGTATAGAGACCATTAAAGAAAAACACGCCGCCGAAATAGCCGCCGCTCAGGAACGCTTGTCCGTCGTCGAGCGCGAATACGCCGCAAAAGAAAACGAACTGCGCGCGGCTTTTGAGCAGAAAGAAAGACTTTATAAAGGCGACCTCGCGCGTCTTGAAAAAATAAAAGAGGAGTTGGAAAAAACCCTGCGCGAACAAACACTTCGCGGCCGCGACGAACTTAAGGATCTCGACAAAAAAACATACGAGCTCGAAGCTCAGCTCGCTCACCGCGAAAAATCCAATGAGGAGGACATATCCCGTATCCGCGCGAGGCACGAAAATGAGCAAAAACAATTTACCGACGAGGTAATGATGCTTCGCGGCAATCTCGGCGATATCACCGCCGCCGGAGCCGCCGCTCTGCGCGCGAAAAACGAAGAGATAACTTTTACTTCGGCGCGCCTGGCGGACTCTCTTGAAAACCTCGGAGTCGAAATAAGCGATAAAGAAAATCAGTGGAAAGAAGCCAACAGCCGTCTGGAAATTGCGATCTCGGCGATAAAAACTTCGATAGAAAACCAGCGCGCCGAATGGGAAAAACTAAAAGGCGAAAAGGAAAAAGAGCTTGCCGCTCTCGGTTCGAAAATAGCCAACTGGGAGTATGACGTAGGAATGGAGCGCGAAAGAATCCGCAAGGAACACGAAACCGAGCATGCCCGGCTTGAAAAGGAAATCGCCATCGCCGCCTCCTTGTCGGACAAAGCGCGCCGCGTTTCGGAAAGCGCGCTTGTCGCCAAACAAGAAGAGCTTAAGAAAATCGAGGATGACTACGCCGCCCGTCGGTCCGCCGCCGAATCCGCGTGGCGCGATACCGGGAACGAACTGCTCAAATCCCGCGAAAAACTTCAGGCCGAACTCGCCGCGAAAGAGTCTGAATACAGAGAGCGCGAAGCGGCCTCGGTTCGCGAAGCCGCCGCTCTCGAAAAGGATATCGAGGACAGAAAATTGAAACTGGCGCTGGCCGTATCGGAGTTCGAAAGCGAGCGCATAAAAACAAGCAGAGAAAACAAGAGCGTCCTGAAGAAACTCGAAAGAGACGCCGCGTCGCTTCTTGAAAAATACACGGCTTACAACGAAGCGGCCTCGCAGTCTTTGGCGGCCGCCGAGGAAAAAATAATAGTTCTTTCGAAACGTTTGGCCAACCGCGACGAACGCATCCGTAATGAGACGGACAAGCGGCGCCAAGACGCCGAAAATTATATAGTGGCGCTCCGCGCCGAAATTGACGAAGTCGCCGCCAAGGCCGTGGCTGCCGGCGCCGCCGATGTCCGCCTGAGAGAGTCGCTTCGCGAAGATCTCGCGAGGTTGGAAGAAGAACATCTCAAAGTATCGCCCGCGATTAAGACCGACGACGCCGCGGGCCGTCTTTCGGAGACCGCCGAATCGCTCCGTTCCATCGAAGAGCTTGAAAAAATATTCGACGCCGAGCGCATCCGATTTGCCGCTTTGCTCGAGGCCAAGATGGGCAAGATAGACGAACTCGAGAACTCCCTCGACGCCGCGTCCAAAGACATACTCGCTGAAAGCGCCCGCCGCCGAGATTTTATGGACAATCTCAGGAAACAGGGCGCGCGGCTGGCTTACAAACTCAGATATATTGCCGGCGATCTTTCCTTGTCAGGGCGTTCGGCGGCGACCCAAGACTCTGACGAATCAACCGTATCAGAAGACGGCAAAGACGATAAAAACAAATAAACGGAGGACTCAAAATGGAAGACAAGAAACCCAAAGTTCCGCATCTTCCGCCTAAGATTCAGATACCCGGATCGGCGCCGAAACTTCCGATGACCTCGCGGCCTTCGGCTCCCGGAGCGCCGGCAATGAAAGCGCCGCCCAGAATGCCCGGCGGTCTTCCTTCCGGCCGCGCGAGCGTCGAGCGGCCCACGACTTACGACGGAGTTTCCGCCGCCGCTGTATCCGACTTGCAGAAGCAAATCATAGACCTTCAGGCCAATCTGCAGCAGGAGCGCGAAAAACTTCTTCTTCAGGCGATGAAATCCAAGGAAGAAGAGTCAATGGCCACCAAAGTCGAGGACTCCATCCGCGATATACAGGAGCGCATCCGTCGCGAAAAACGCGATCAGGAAACCGAGGAGATGCGCCGTAAACTTGAGACGAAGATAAGCGAGCTCGAGGGTCGGCTGGCTCAGGAGAGGGAGACGTGGGTTCAGACTCTCAAATCCCAGATGCTCCAGCGCGACGATAACGAGAGTGAAATTGATGAGCAGTTCACGCTTAAACTGCGCGACTTAGAGAGAAGATGGCACGAGGAAAAACTCTCGCTCTCTTCGGTTCTCAAATCAAAAGAAGATGAGAACGCCAGACTCAAAAGCGAGTTTGAAAAAAATATTTTCACTCAGAAAGACGATTACGAAAAGAGATTGTCTCAAATCGAAACCGAGAGAGACGCCATTCTGCGCGACCTCAGAGAAATATCTTCCAAGGCGCAGGAAGAAAGAAGCGCGCTCAATAAGCAGATCGAAGAGCGCGACAGAGAGTTTCTGTCAGTCAAGGCCCAAGTCTCGATGAGCTCGGTGCAACTGCGCGAGGAAAAACAGAGGTCCGAAAAACTCACCCAGATAATCGAGCGGCTGAACAGAGAAAAAGCCGAAGCCGTCCGAGGGTCGGAAAACAAAGAAAAAGAGTTTTTCCTTCTCAAAACCCAGTTCGCCCTTTATCAGGGCAAGATGAAGAACGAGCAGGACAAACTTCTCAAAGAGATACTTTTCCACAAGGAACGTTTCGAGAAAGGCATCCGCGATTTTGAACTCCTCGTCAAGACCCGCGAGGATGAAATCCGCGCTTTGCGCGCGGCCTGGACCGATAAGGAAAAAGATATCAAAAACGCTTTGGAAAGAAAAGAGGCCGAGTTAGTCGCTGCGCGCTCGTCACAGGAAGAAAGAATAAAGACGTTTCAGGCCGAGTTCGAAAGAAAGCTCGCCGACAAGGACGCCGCCGCCAAGACCGCCGAGGCGACTTTGTCCGCCCGTCTCAAAGAAGTGGAGCTCTCTGGGCAGGAGAAGATTTCTTTGATTGAGCGCGATGCCGAACGCAGGGTGTCCGTCGTCGAAAAAGACGCTTTGAGCGCGAAAGAAAAAGTAAGAGAGCTCGAAAACGCCCTCGCTCGCTCCGGGCATGAAAGTGACATCGCCGCGCGCAATCTCGCGCAGTCCCGTGCCGAAGTCGCCTCTGTGCTCATGGCGCGCGACGCCATCGCCGCGGAGCTCGCGGGACTTCGCGCGGAGTTGGAGCGCTCGAAGTCCGTCGTCGCCGACATCAGGAGGGAAAACGAGTCGCTCGTCCGCGACGCCGAAAACAGACTCAAGGAAGCCGCAGCATCGTTCGCCGTCGAGAAGGCCGATATTCTCCGCGCAAATGACGCCGCCCTGTCTTCGGTGAAGCATGCCGCCGCCGCCGACATCGGGCTTTTGAAAGAAAAACATGCCGAAACAGAGCGCGCTTTCGCGGAAAGATATGCGGCCATTGAGCGTTCTTCGTCGGAGAAACTCGCCGCCTCGGTCCGCGATCACGAGGATAAACTTCGCGCGGCGCAGGCGCTCGCGGCCGAAAAACTTTCTATGGTCGAGCGCGCCGCATCCGAGAGATATTCCGCCCTTGAGCGTTCTTCGTCGGAGAAGGTCGCCGAAGCCCAGCGCGCGTCGTCGGAAAAGCTTTCGTCGGTGACCCGCGATTACGAGGAGAAATTCAGTTCGCTTCGCGAGGAATTGGCCTCGGAGCGTCTCGAATCCGGGGAGCATGCCGCCGGGATTGCGGCGCGTGAGACGGAATTGAAGTCCAAAGAGGCCGCTCTCAACGCTCTTCGCGTCGAGAATGTCAGACTGCAAGAGGACGCCAAGACATCTTCGGCGCGCGAGGCCGACCTTGAGCGCGATATCGCCGAGCGCGAGGCCCGCATGCGCGCCTTCGAATCCGAACGTCGTCTCGTCGAATTCGAAATCCGCCGTTCCGCCGAAGTCGCTGGCAAGGCCGATATCGAGCGAGTCCATAAAGAAGCCGACGACGCCCGCCGTCATTACGAGCAGATGATGACTCGTTGGTACGAAGAAAGAGACAGAATGAGAACGGAGATTATGACCCGCGACGCCGAGATCGAAAAAGTCAAAATAGATTACAGCCGCAAAGAGATGGATATACGCGCGGACGTCGAGGCCAAATATCGTTCGCTGATTGAGAGCCTCAAAAAAGAAAATTCTACATTAGACAACACTCTCAACGACGAGATTGGGGAAATAAAAGAAGAAACGAATCGTTCGCTTAAAGCTGTCCGCGAAGAGCTTGCCGATAAGGAAAAAGAGTCGGCGGCGAATCTTGCCGCCGCCGTCGAGCGCGAGAATAAAATCAGAGAGCTTGAAAAAAACCTTGCGGCCATGAACGCCGATTCGCGCGCCCGTTTCGAAAGACTCGACGAGGAAAAGGTTTCGCTTGAGCGTGAGATTAAGTCTTTGAGAGAATCCGCCGCGCTTGACGGGCGCAGGATAGACCCGCCCGCAGCGTTCTCTCCCGAGACCGCCGAAATGAAGAGGACTCTGGACGAAATCGCGGCCAGATATAGAATCCTCGAGAACGATGCGGCTCTCAAAGACGCCGAGATAGCGAGTTTCAAAAAACTCATATCCGAACACATGGCCGCCCGCGTCAACTCTGCTCCCGTGGTCATTGGCGACGAAAACCCGCCGACGGCGCGACCCGCGCCCGCGAGTCAGCCGGAAACCGTTCCGAGCGCCCCACCCTGCGGTAACATCAGTCTGATGGAGTCTTCGCGCGACGGCGACCGGCCCGTCCGTCGAGACGAGTCGGCCATCAAGAGTTTTTGGGATGACCTCAACAAGCCCGTGATAGAGATAGGCAAAAAAAGCCGTCGCGATATGCGGCCTCATTAAAGAAAAATGCTGCCGTCGTCGAGCATCACGCGAAACCCGGCCACAACACAGCGAATGATAAACATCAGAGTCATTCCAAATCCTATCAACTTGACACGCTCTTTGGCGGCGGTCTGCGCCATCGCCGCGTCGCTGCTTCTGTCCTCGTCGGCAAAACTCGCCGCCGCGCCCTCGTCCGTCACCGACCTCGGCGTACAAAGCGTCGGTTTTCGCAACGCGACCCTTGCATGGACGGCGCCTTATGACGCGGCCGCTTCAACTACGCCGGCGTATTATCAAATCCGCGTTTCGAGTTATCGGGTCATTGTGGATGAAAACGATTGGCTCGCCCACTCGACGTCATCCGGCTTTCCTTACCGTATACAATTTGCGACTTCAACGACGGCGGGCATCCTTGAAGCGCGCGTAATATCGGGGCTGATAAATACCCAAACATATTTCTTCGGCATAAAATCCTCGACGGACGGAGTCAACTGGTCGGCCGTTGACAGCGCCAGTCCCGAACCTCAATGCGCACCCTATAACAGCGTTCCCGGCAACGTTTCCGGTTACAACTACGCCGGCACGCCGACGCAAGTGGTTTTTACGTCAACCCCGACTTTGAGTTGGAGCGCCGTGGTAAATACCGGCAACGGGAGTAAGGACAATAACTACGGCGATTTCATAGCGAGTTACACTCTGTGGTATTCCACAATGGCTAACTTCAGCATAAAGTCCGTCGTCGAAAATATAACCCAGACGAATTATGTTACCCCTGCGCTTGCGGAGAATACTACATTCTACTGGGGAGTTTACGCCAAGGATTCGGAGGGGGCGCTGTCCACGACTATTTTGCAGAATCCACAGTTTGCCGTCAATGCTTCGTCACAGTCGCCTTTGGCCCCCAATCTCATATCTCCCGACGATAACTTCATAGAAACCGTCACCAAAATGCCGACATTTTCGTGGCAGGCGGCGTCCGACCCCGATCCGGGCGATTATGTCGTTTATGATTTTTACATATCCACGAGCGCGGGTTTTGAGACCGCCGTTACGACTGTGTCCGTCTCGATAACGAATCTTTTCTGGGCGCCCTGGTGGGAACTCGCCGAAAACGCCCGCTATTTCTGGAAGGTTCACGCCAGAGACACTTCCGGACTTCAAACCTCGTCGGCAACGCGGTCATTGTGGATAAATACGGGGAATGATTCGCCGGGGACCTTCGAACTTTTTTATCCGACGAGCGGCGTCACGGTTTTAACGTCCTCCCCGACGTTGTCGTGGCGCCCTTCGGTGGATCCCGACCCGCTGGACACGCTGACTTACGACATAAACTATTCGTCGCACGACCCGACGCTGAGCCAATTTTTTCAGGCGCTCTCGGTAGCCGCCACTTTCTACAAACTTAACGGTCTCGTCGAAGACGCGCCTTACTGGTGGCGCGCGATTGCCCGCGACGCCGGCGGTTTGACCGCGATGAGCGTAAGCATATCGAGTTTTGTCGTCAATGAATTTAATCAGCCGCCGTCCGCTTTCGCCCTCATCCGCTCGTCGGGTATCGCCAAGACAGTCGCGCCTCTTTTCGAATGGGAAGTTTCCGTTGATCCCGATCCGTACGGCTACGTCATTTATTCGATTTACATTTCCTCGCGCGCGGATTTTCTTTTTTACTTTTCCTCGTCGGGGATTACGAGCGCTTCTTACACTTCGCCGCCGTCTCTTGCCGAGAACACCACTTACTGGTGGTATGTCGTCGCGCGCGACCCTCTTGACCTTGCGACTTGTTCGGCGACATGGTTCGTCGTCATAAACGCCGTGGACGAAAATCCTCAGGGTCTTTCGCTCGTCTCTCCGACGGGCGGAGCATTCGTTCCGACTTTGGTTCCGCGTCTCGAATGGACGGCGGCGAGCGATCCCGATCCTTACGACGGCATATCTCACTATGCGCTTGAATATTCCACGCGCGCCGATTTTTCTCCTTCGACGTCGGTGAGTCCGCTCAACGCGACTTATTACACTTTTGTGTCTCCGCTCTTAAATCACACAACCTACTATTGGCGCGTATCGGCCGTCTCGGTTCTTACGGGCGTGTCCACGACGACTGCCCGCAGTTTCACTGTCCAAAATCTGCCCCCAGCGTCTTTCGCGCTCACTTCTCCGTCGGGAATAATATCTACTGACACTCCGCGGTTCGAATGGCAGGCGGCTCCCGACCCGCAGGGGGAAAATGTTTTTTATGATTTTTACCTCTCGACCGCCGAACATTTCGTTGCGTCGGTTTCATCTCTGAGTATTCCGACTACATACTACGACATCTTGACTCTCGGCGACAACGCGAAATACTGGTGGAAAGTCTCGGCCCGCAATGAAACCGGAAGCGTCAGCGCGTCTTCGACGGTTTATTTTGCCGTCAACACCGCTCCCGAATATCCGTCGGCATTTTCTCTTCTTGCGCCCGCCGACGGCGCGGTTATCGAAACGCAGACCCCGCTGTTCGAGTGGCAGGGCTCATCGGACCCCGACCCCGAAGACGCCGTCGTCTATATACTTCGTTATTCTCTCAACGACCCCGCTTTATATTCTCCGACGGAAGTCCCCGGAATTTCGTCGCTACAATATCAGATTGCCCCGGCTGCGACTCTTCAGCCCGACGCCACTTATTACTGGCGCGTCGTCGCGCGCGATATGACCGGGCGCGAAACCGCCGCGGCCATCCGAGGATTTTACGTAAAGCCTTCGGTCAGGCCGATGGCTCCTGCGGCCTTCGACGCATCGTATGACACTGCCGCCCGCGTAGTTGCGCTGACTTGGGTCGCTCCGACGCTCAACACCGACGGAACTCCCGTCGGAAATCTTTCGCACTATTTGATTTACAGGGCATACAACTATGACGAACTTTACGCCATATCTCCATCGTCCTCGGTAGCCGCGCCGACGGATTCTTTCAGCGCGTCATCGGTTATATCGGGAGCTTATTTTATGCTCCGCGCCGTCAGTTCGTCGGGCGTGACGGGAGAGCTATCCAATGTCGTGCGCGTCGGAAGCGAGATTACCGTGCACTATCGAGACGCATCCGGCGAGGTGCGGGTGGAAGGCTCTCGGAACGAACTCCCGTCGTCGGTTACGCTTTATATCAGCGAGGACGCGCCCGACGGAGACCCCAAAACCATGCGCGCTTTCAACCTGACGGCGCGCGATTCGCGCGGCGGCCAAATCAAGACCTTCTCTTCTCCTGTGACGCTCAGCGTAAAACTCTCGGCGTCTTCTCAAAACTCTCCGAACTCGATATCCGTTTCCCGTCCGGCCGTCTCGGCCGCCTCCGTTCCGTCGGAGGCGATATACTGGTTCAACGGAGTCGAATGGGTTTCTCTGGGGGGAGCCGCCGAAAACGGGTATCTCGCCGCGAAGATAACCGCGACGGGAAGTTTCAGAATCCGCGCCGTCGAGCGTTCTTCGAGTTTCAGAATGCTTAACGTATGGCCTAAGGTCGTCACGCCGAACGCCGACGGCGCCAATGACGAACTTAATATGACTTTTGAAAATCCCCTCTCCGAAAAAGCCGAGGGAGACATATTCGACATAACGGGTTTCAGGGTCGGCCGTATGACGTCAAAAACCGATTCATGGTCCGCGTGGGACGGAAAAGATGAGGGCGGTCGCGCCGTGCCCGCGGGCATATACATCTACCAGTTGAAGGTCGGTTCCGCCGTAAAGAACGGCACGGTGGTCGTGGCGAGATGAATATAGCGCGCGTTAAATCATTGACGGACAATCGCGTCTCTTTCGCGTTCGCCGCGGCGCTCGCCGTCGCCGTTATTATGGCTTCCGCGATTATTCCTTTCAGCGAAGCATTCGCCGCCTTCGAGGAATCATCCGTCGGCGCGCGCATCGTTGCGCTCGGCGGCGCGTCGTCGGCGCTTCCTTCCGGCGCGGACTCGCTTTCCGCCAATCCCGCTATGCTCGCGGAACTTTTGGCCCCCGAAGTCGCGGCGGGATATTCCCGTCTGCACGCCGGACTTTCCGACGGCAGCGAAATTTCGCGCGCGTCTCTGGCTTTCGGATACCCGCTGGACGGTTTTTCTTTCGGAGCCGGTTACGACGGTCTCGCTCTGACGGGAGTTTACGACGAGACGACGCTATCCGCCGCCGCCGCATACGATTTATGGGGGCGCGTCGCCCTCGGCGCCGCTTACCGTCATCGCGGGATAAAGATTCAAACCGACCCGTATCTCGCCTCCGATTCGCTTTTCGCCGGAGGCGGTTACGCCAAGAGTTTTCCGGAGTACGCTCTAGGCCTGCGCGTCCGCGCGGGAAGATTTACTTTCGGCGCGTATGGCGCTTCGCTCGACGAAGCCAATGAAATCTACAAGACGCAGGCTCCGTCCGTCGTCGGACTCTCGTACGAAGAAAACGGTTTTACCTTCGCCGCCGACTACATAATGGGCCGCGACCGCAGGATGTGCGCCGTCGGCGCGGAAAAACTTCTGTTCGGAAATATCCTCGCCGCGCGCGGCGGGTTTTCTTTCGGCGACCGCGATTTCAGAAAAGTGACGGCGGGCATCGGCCTTCGCGTCTCGAACATAGGGGCCGACTATGCCGTCGAGTATCCCTTAAGCGGTATCGTCGGAATATCGGGCACTCACCGGTTCACTTTTTCCGCGAGATTCGGTCAGATTCGCGCGGGCGCATCCGCCGTGGCGCCGAACGGGGCACACGCTTCTCCGACGAAGATTTTGCTTTCTCCGTCGGCGGCCGAAACCCAAAAAACGCCCGTCGCCGCTCCGCTCGCGCCATCTCCATCCCGCAAGCAATCCGAACCGGAACCGAAAGACAAAATTTTTTCGGCCACGGAGTCGTCCAAGCTCGCTTCTCCGACGGGGCTTCCTCCTGTTTTGGCTCTGCCTATCGCTCCCGCGTTGGCCGCTGACGCTTTGCCTGCGGCTAAACCCGCTTCGCCGCCCGGAAGTAAAATTGAAACGGCGTTGCCATCGCCCTCGACGGCTCAGGCTGTTGTCGCCCTGAAAAAATCATCTGCGGACGGAGCCGTCGTTGCCGAGCGCAAACCTGCGGCCGTTTCGGTATCGTCGTCGGTAGTTTCCGTTCCTGCGCCGCAATCTTACGACGTTATAGCGTCCTCCTTACCCGCGTCCGCCGCAATGCCGGCCTCCTATCAAATTTCCGCGCCGCCCGCGCCTCCTCCCGCCGCCCGCACTCACAAAGTCCGAGCCTCGGAGACGCTTGCGTCAATTTCCGAAAAATACTACGGCTCCGCCGGAGAATGGATGAAAATATACAGAGCCAACGAAGATAAAATCGAAAAAGGAATCGTCAAACCCGGGGAAGTTCTCATCATTCCCTGACGGAGGAATTAAATGGATAAACACTATTCGGAACTCGACAAAGAGTTGGTCCGTCTTAAGTCGGAGCTTGATATTCAGGACGAAATGACCAACCGCTTCACCGCGCCGGTTTCGACGAACTACTGGCAGAAAAGACTCGAGGAGGAAAAAGAACTTTGGCGCAAAAGAATGCTCACCCGCGAGGAAGAAAAAAAGACTCTTGAGTCGCAAATCCGCCGACAGGAGACGCATCTCAAAGAATACGAATCAAAACTTTCCGGCATAGAAAAAAATTTCGAGCGAGAACTTAAAAATTGGGAGGAGAAGTTCCGTGTCAAAGAGGCCGACCTGCTTCTTGAAAAAAACCGCATACTCTGGGAAGAAAAGGTCAAGGACGCCGAGAGCGAGACGCGGCAGATTCTCGAAAAAATCGCCACATTGAACGAAATGATAGCGCATATCAAGGACGAAAATCTCGCCGATAAAGAGAGGATGCTGGCTCATTTCGACGAAGAAAAGCGGATGCTTAACGAGCGCATAGCATTTTTGGAGTCGGCGCACGAAAACCTCAAAAACCATCACATTGACGTGAAGAACATTAACTCGGTTGAAGAGGAAAAACTAAAAAAAGAAATTGCCTCGCGTCTCGCGGAGGCGGAAGCTTTATCGTCGGAGATGACCGCCATCTCCGCGGAACGTAACGCGCTCAAAAGGGAAATAGACATTATGTCCGCGCGATTCGCCCAAGAAAAAACCGAGATTGAAAGAAATCGTTTCGCCGCCGCATCCGCGACATCTTCGCTGCTTACGGCCATGATAGAAAAACTGGCCGCGACGGCGGAATACCGTCGAAGGATGAATATGCCCCCCGGCGGCGAGACGAAGATTTTTGCCGAGGAGGCCGCCGCCGTCCTCGATTCGCTGATAGGAGGAAGAAGTTTGCCGGTCAGCGAATCAAAGCCCGCCGTCGCCGTACTCGGAGCGTCCGCCCGAATGAGGGAAATATCGGACGCTCTCGCCGACGTCTTGGCTCCCGTTGCCGTATCGTCGCTGAAAGATATTCCGAAGGCCGCGCCGGCGGCGCTCGTTTCCGACGACATTCGCATGGCCGTCAAGGCGGCGGCAAAGTATCCGTTCCTGCCCGTTATCGTTCTAACGTCCCCGTCCCAAGGGAGAGGAAGCCGCATAAAAAAGCCGCCGTCCAATCTTCATATATTCGCCTCCGACAATCCCGCGGCAAGTTCCGTCTCGCGGACGGCGGAGACGACCGCCGC
>JASEHK010000007.1:19521-20459 GCA_030018875.1 Endomicrobiia bacterium
GAGACGGAACTTGCCGCGGCTTCCTCGATAGCCCGTCCCGAAATATGGCGCGCTCTTGTGCCGCGCTCATCCTTCGCCAAGACCGGCGCTGCCGTTATTTTCGCGCTCGTCGCCGCCGCCCTCGCCGCCGCGGCGCTTTACATTTTCGTTCCGCTCTCGTCGGGCATAAAAGAGTTCGCCGTGCCCTATCCCCTGCCGACTTCCGTGGCGCTCGACGGTAAATATCTTTGGAGTTGCGATTGGCAGGGCGGCGCGATATATCAGCACGAGATTGACTCAAATCTTTCTCTGCGCCGCATCGCGTACTTTCCGGGCCAGAGTTTTTCGGCGATGACTTATCGCTCCGGCGCGCTTTACACCGCCAATCCGTGGAGCAAAAAGATAAGCCGCCATCTGATAAACGATACTTTTACCGTCGAGCGCGAATACTCCGCTCCCGGAGTTTCCGTCGGCGCTATGACATTCGCGCTTGGGCGCCTGTACATCGCCGACGGCCGGAGAAAAGTCATATCGGAGTGCCGGCTCGACGATGCGTCCTCGACTTTAATCGTTTTGCGCGAGATACCCGCGCCCTCGTCTTCGGTGGCGGGACTCTGGTTCGACGGCGAAAAACTCTGGAGCGCCGACTCGGCCGGAAACTTCCTCAGACGCCACCGGCTCGACGACACTTTGAGCGTCGAGGCGGAGTACCTCCTGCCGGACAGTCGCGTGAAAAACTTCAGAATATCGGGCTTCGCCGGCAAGGACGAACGTTTCTGGATAAGTTCCGAGCGCGCGGGAAAAATTATCTCGTTGCCCGTCTCAAAACTCATAAAGGTAGAAGAAAGGCAGGTAGAAAGGTAGAGAGCGCGTCACGGGCGCCAAGGCCGCCCCTACGCGGGGGCCACCCTTCCCACTTCCCACTTCCTACTCCCCACTTCCTACTACCTACTTTCCAC
>JASEHK010000080.1 GCA_030018875.1 Endomicrobiia bacterium
ACTGGTTCCGACCCTGCCAGTGCCAATGCCCTTGAGAGGATTTGAACCTCTAATGCCAGTTCCGAAGACTGGCGTGATATCCGTTTCACTACGGGCGCATCATGTCCGTCTGAACTTCGAGGCAAGTTCGGAAGATGAAATCTTGATGAGAGTAGGCCTGCCGTGCGGGCAGGTCTGATAGTTTTGCGTCGAGAATAAATCGTTTACAAGTCTCTGCGCCTCGATGAATCCGGGCATCTCTTTCCCTCTGATAGCCTCGCGGCAGGACCTTTTTATTATGTCTTCTTCCGTGATGGCTGACGCGCGCGGAGCGCTCTTGGGCTCGACGGAGGCCGCCCCGAAAATCGCCATAAGAACGGCGCGGGCGTTCACATCTTGAAGCACCGCCGGAGTTCCTTCGCATTTGAGGGCGGACTCGCCGAACGGCTCAATTTTCCAGCCGAGCGATTTGAGCGCTTTCAAACTCGCCGAGACATCCGCGAACACCGACGGAGGCAAATCCACAATGACGGGAGCCAAAAGCAATTGCGTCGCCGCGCCCGTTTCGCGTATGCGGTACTTTTCGTAGAGCACTCGCTCTGATGCCGCGTGCGCGTCTATCAAATAAAGATTATCCTCGTCGGCGGCGACGAGACAGTACCCGAATATGCCGGCTATGTATTTTACGCGCGAGTTCGCCAGTTCCGAAGTGAAGAAACCCGATGAGAGTTCGTCTCCTTCGCGTCGCCGAATCCCGGAAGAGGACACTCCGGCGTCGTATGCCGCCACTCGCTTATCCGAGGAGATAGCGAACGCTCCGCCGCCCCGGGCGAATCCGTATCTGACCGGACCCGACGAAGAAAACGCGCTTTTCACCGCCGACCTTACGACGGAAAAAACCGCGGCTTCGTCGGCGAACTTGACCTCGCGTTTAGTGGGGCTGACATTGGCGTCTATCGTAGATGGCGGAGCCTCGACGAAGACGGTAAAAACCGGATGCCGCGCGCGAGGCATAAACTCCCTGGCCGCGTCGTATATCGCCGACGAAACGGCGCGCGAGGAAACCACTCTGCGGTTCGCGAAAACCCACTGAAGCGAGCGCGAGGCGACGAAGGCGTCTATCTCCGAAACGCGGCCTTTCACCGATATTTCCCCGTGCGCGGCTTGAAAAGACACCGTGCGGTCGAAAACATCTTTTTTAAGAACGGCGGCCAGGCGCTCATCCGTCGAGCGCGCCGACGCGAGACTGAAAATCTTTTTTCCCTCGGAGAACATATGAAAGGCCGTCGCGGGGTTGGCCAGAGCCAGCGACTGTACTGCCGCGATACAGGCGCTATTCTCGGTTGATGAGGATTTAAGAAACTTAAGACGGGCCGGGGTGTTTGCGAAAAGTCCGACGACCTCGACTATGGTTCCGGCCGCGATGCTCGAAGGCGACGGTCCCGAGACCTCCGAGTAAGATGACTTTATCGCGGCGCCGGGCAGCCGCCGTCCGTCGGGGAACGCGGGCGCCGACTCTACGCTTATCTCTGAGACGGCCGAAATGCTGAAGAGAGCTTCGCCCCTGAAGCCCATTGTGGACAGGCGGAACAGGTCGTCGTAAGATATTATTTTGCTTGTGGCGTGCCTCAAAAACACTTTCGATATGTCGGATGCCGAGATTCCGCGGCCGTCGTCGGCGACCCTTATAAGTTTGCGTCCCGCGCTTTCTATCTCCACTGTGACGTTCCGTGCGCCTGCGTCGAGAGAGTTTTCGACGAGTTCCTTGACGACGGACGACGGACGCTCCACGACTTCGCCCGCGGAGATTCTTTCTTGGGTGTTTTTGTCGAGGATACGGATTATGGAAGGAAGGACTTCAGATTTTGACATTCTTGCCGCAAAGATGGTAGTAGTGGCACTTTTTGAAACAGACATCGGTGACGCCCAGAGCAAGCTTCATTTCGCAGTCGGTGTAGTCGCGGGCGATGGCGTTGATGTGATTGCGGTCTTCGGAACATATGTGGAGAAACTCTATGCCGACGTTGTTGATATCGGGTTTTTTGTCCACGCGCGCAATGCGGCATTTTATCGCCCGGGTTTTAAGAGACGGCAATTCAAGCGCTATGTCGAACTCCCGTCCGGTTTTAAAGTCCGAAACGGTAAGCAACGCCAGCCCGCCGGCGGAGATATCGGCTATGACGGCCTCGTCGTGAGTCAGACCCGAAGAAGTTTTGATGTCCATAGATATCACGTTGGCCAGATTGTGAGCCACGGGAAACCTGGTGAACTTGCGGCGGTCGTCTTTCATTTTATTTTCCCCGGCATTTTTCCGACATTTATTTTTTCCGACATTTATTTCCGGCGTTTTTCCGCGGCGTCGGCGGATGTCCGGGACATGTCCGCCAGGATATTGAGCGCCTCGACGGGCGTGATCTTATCCACGTTGATATTCCGAAGTTTATCAAATATCAGAAAATCCTCAAAATCCATCTGGGCGGACGACTCTTGCGACGGCGGGCGCTTTTTAAGAAGTCCGTGTGAATTGGTCTCAAGTTCCAAAAGAATGCGGCGGCTCGACTCGATTATCTCCTGCGGCATTCCGGCTAGTTTCGCCACATGGATGCCGTAGGAGCGGTCCGCCGCGCCGGGAACTATTTTATAAAGAAAGACGACTTCGTTCTTCCATTCGCTGACGCTTACGCTTAAGTTTTTGACGCGGGGCAGTTTTTCGGCAAGTTCCGTCAACTCGAAGTAATGAGTGGCGAAAAGCACCTTCGGCCCGCCGAGCGAAGTTCCGTCGGCGCGATGTCCTCGCGCGTGCAGATATTCGACGATGGCCCATGCTATGGAAATGCCGTCGAAGGTTGATGTCCCGCGCCCCACCTCGTCGAGTATTACCAGAGAACGCGGCGTCATCCCTCTTATTATCGAGGCCGTTTCGGTCATCTCGACCATGAAAGTGGATTCGCCCGACGCGAGGTTGTCCGACGAGCCTATGCGGGTGAAAATTTTGTCAACCACCCCGATAACGGCCTTTGAAGCCGGCACGAACGAGCCGGCCTGAGCCAGAATAACGGCGAGCGCCGTCTGTCTGAGGTAAGTTGATTTGCCGGCCATATTCGGGCCGGTCAGGAGAATTATCTGGTCACGGTCGCCGCCGAGATTGACATCATTCGGAACGAACTTGCCGCTGCGGAGACGTCTTTCGACGACAGGATGGCGCAGGTCAGATATGGCGATGGCGTCAAGCGAGTTTACCGTCGGGCGCACCCACGAGAGCGTGGCGGCGGTTTCGGCGAATGAGCACAGTGTGTCCATAACGGCGACGGCCCCGGCCAAAGAGAGTATTTCTTTTTTCCTCGAAAGTATTTTATCTCGGACGCCGTCCATGATTTGTTTGCGACGGGCATCGGCGCGCTCGGCCGCGTGGATGATATTGCGCTCGACCTCGACGAGCTCGGGTATGACGAAGCGCTCCGCGTTGGCGAGTGTCTGTTTGCGCTCATAACCGGGAGGCGCCGAAGCCGAGTGGGTCTTTGTGATTTCGATGTAGTAACCGTTGACGGAGTTGTATCCAATTTTGAGCGAGTTGATTCCGGAGAGAGTTTTTTCCCGTCGTTCGAGTTCCAATATGTAGGCGCGAGCGTCGGTGGATAATTTCAAAAGCTCGTCGAGCGCGGCGTCGAAACCTCTTTTTATAAAGCCGCTTTCCCTGTCGGACGGCTCGAGCGCGGAATCCACGAGAGCGGTAACGTCGTCGAGCGAAGATATCAGTGAAAGCGTCTCCGTTATAAGCGACGGAGCGCCGAGCCCGGCCGTCGAGGATTCGGCAACGGCGGTTTTTAGCGACGCGGCTTTTTTAATCGAAACCGAGAGATGATATATCTCGCGCGGCGAGGCCGAAGCGGCGGACAGGCGCGTTACTATTCTTTCCACATCGCCGATGCCGGCGAGTTCCTCACGGAGTCGCCGCCTCGTGAAAGAGTCCTCCGCGAGAAATGCCACGGCATCGTGCCGACGCGCGATATCTTCGACGTCGGTAAGAGGTTCGAGCAGGATTTTTTTAATCAGGCGCGCGCCGGGCGGAGTCTTGGTTTCGTCGAGCGCATCTAAAAGAGCGCCTTCTACGGAGCCGTCGCGCATATTCTCGACGATTTCAAGCGTTTTAATCGCGGAAGGAGCAAGCCTGAGGACGTCGGCGGAGTCTCTGAAAACAGCGCAAGAGACGACCTTGGCGGGATCGCAAAAACGTATCCGCTCCAGATACGAAAGCAGACCCCCCATCGCCGCGCGGGCGTGATGGTGCGAACCCGGATCAATGGAATTCCATGTGGCGATTCCGGCGGTCTCCTTCATTTTCGACATGGCGCGCGCCTCGTCGAAAAACCAGTCGGGCTCGACGGTTATGAGGGCGCAATCCCTTATGAACGGCGGCAACGAAGGCATCGAGGACTCGGGCACTATTATTTCTCCGGGCGACGCCGAGGCGAGCTCGTAGGCGATTTCATCCGCGGGCACTTCGGCCATGTAAGAGTCCGACGCGCTGATGTCGGCCGCGGCGACGCCTGCCGTACGGCCGTCGGCTCCGAAGAATATCGCCATTACGTAGTTTGACCGTCGGGCGTCGAGGAGATTTTCCTCCCAGACCGTCCCGGGCGTTATCAGACGCACGACCTCGCGGTTCATCAGTTTCCCTGAGCCGTCCGCGGACTCGACCTGCTCACAAAGGGCTATTTTTTTGCCGGCGGCAAGAAGGGTTTTTATGTAATTCGCCGACGAATGATGAGGCACTCCGCACATCGGCGTCTGCTGCCTTTTGGTAAGGACCACGCCAAGAATCGGCGCGGCGACGACGGCGTCCTCGCCGAACATCTCGTAGAAGTCCCCCAGACGGAAAAACACTATATATCCGGGATGGGCCGACTTGATGCCCTCATACTGGCTCATCAGCGGCGTGATGTCCCGCGCGTTCGCGTCCGATTTTATTTTCCCGATATTTTTTTTAGCCATCGGTGAGTGCGCGTAACCTTGACGACGTAGTCCCGCGTTTCCTTGTACGGTATTTTTTCGGGCGTTATCCTTCCGCCCGATTCCCTCTTCCACGAAAGCGCCTTGCCCCTGCCGGCGTTGTAGGCGCTCAAGAGTTCGATATCGTTTTCTATCCATTTTTCCCGTCGGAGTTTGGACAAATAATAAACTCCGACTTTTATGTTGACTCGTGGGTCTTTCAACGAACTGCCCGAGTCGCTCAGGCCAAGTTCTTTCCCAATCTCCGCGTATGTCGAAGGTAAAATCTGCATAAGCCCCACCGCGCCCTTGCGCGACTGGGCGTGAGGAATGAAACTCGATTCCGCGTATATTATGGATATGACCATCAGAGGATCTATGCCGTAACGCGCCGCCTGCTTGCCGACCTCGTCGTAATAAATGAGAGATTTGACGACGCCGGGGACATTGACGATGGCGAAGAGCGCCGCAACGATCGTTATGACGAGAATCTTATGTTTCAGATTGATGAACTTGCCGGCGGCTTTTGAAACCGCCAGAATGACACGCCGCGTTTTCATGATTTTATCTTGCGTCCGCCGCGGGACCGTATGAGTGAACGTTGTAGTTCGAGTATCCGCGCCAGCCGCTCCTCTTTCGCGCTTTGGGAAACGTCGTCGGCAAGGCGTCCTGATGCCGTGCCCTCGCGGGGAGAATATTTGAAAGCGAAAAAACCGTCTAAGCGGGCGGCCTCGGCGAGGGAAAACGTATCCATAAAATCCGACTCGGTTTCGGTGGGAGAGCCGACGATAATGTCTGTGGTTATCGCAGCCGCAGGGCACTCCTTTCTTATTTTTGCGACGAGAGAAAGGTATCCGTCGCGGGTGTAGCCGCGATTCATAAGAGCGAGAATTCTGTCCGAACCCGACTGAACGGGAAGATGGAAAATTTTTCGGACTTTCGGTTCCCGCGCGGCGGCGATTATTATTTCGTCGCTCATATCTTTCGGGTGACTCGTAAGAAAGCCGATGCTTTCGACTCCGGAAACGGATGCGGCCATATTTATGAGCGCGGCGAAACCCACTCCATCCGACGAATACGAATTGACGTTCTGCCCCAGAAGCGTTATGCGTCCGATACCTTTCGATGCCAGAGATGATATTTCATCGAGAATCTCCGCGCTCGCTCGGTGTCGCGCGGGCCCGCGGACATAAGGGACTATGCAATACGAGCAAAAATTGGAGCAACCGCGCGAAATAGTCACGAACTCCGAAGCGCCCGATGAGCGTACCGAGAGGCAATTCTCCGACGGAACGCCCGCTCTATTATTTCTGTCGGCGGCGGGACTCTTTTTTTCGGTCATTCCCGGAGAACTGACGACATCGGCGAAGCGCTCTATCTCCTGCGCCGGAACAACGCCGTCGAGGTGCGGAAATCTCTTTTTGAGCGACTCGCCAAGACGCGATGCAACGCATCCCATAAGATAGATGCGCGCGGCGGGATTGTTTTTTTTGAAGTTTTTCAGAGTGCCGATGTAAGAGAGCGCCCTGTCCTCGGCGTGCTGTCTGACCGTGCAGGTGTTTACGACCACAACGTCGGCCTCTTGTGCGGCATCGGCGAGATAATACCCGCAACTTTCAAGACAGCCCGCCGCGAAATCGGAATCAGCGACGTTCATCTGACAACCGAAAGTTTTAATGAAATACTTCATTG
>JASEHK010000081.1 GCA_030018875.1 Endomicrobiia bacterium
CCACCCTGCTTGAAAGATACAGGGTTACCCGCCGCAGACATCCTCTCGGCGGCGACATAAAGGCGGCCGTCGAGCGGGAGCGCAGATTCCTGGCTTCCGTCAAGAAACGCGCGGACATAGTCGTGGACACTTCCAATCTGACCTCGCCTGAATTAAAAAGCATACTCGAAAAAAATCTCGGAGTAAGCGGGCGCTTTTCGTTGACGGTCCGTGTCATTTCGTTTGGTTATAAATTCGGTCTGCCGCCCGAGTGCGATATTGTTTTCGACGTGAGATTTCTGAAGAACCCCAACTATGTCAGGCGGCTGAAGTATCTCGACGGCACGGACTCTTCCGTGGCGAAATATGTTTTCGGCGATCCGGATTCGACCCGATTTATGCGTATGCTCTCGGATATGTTCGGGTTTCTTGTGCCGCGCTACATCCGCGAGGGCAAAAACTATCTCGCCGTGGGCATAGGCTGCACGGGCGGGCACCACCGCTCTGTGGCCGTCGCCCGACGATTAGGGGGAGTTCTCAAAAAACTCGGATGCGAGGCATCTGTATTTCACAGAGACGTCGAAAAACCTCTGCACGAATGAGAATGATGAAAAAAATAGTCGCGCTCGGCGGCGGCACAGGTCTCTCGACGCTTTTGCGCGGGTTGAAGGAATATCCCGTGAAGCTTTCGGCCGTGGTGGCCGTCACGGATGACGGCGGGAGCTCCGGGAGATTGAGGAAAGAGCTCGGCATAATTCCGCCGGGCGATATCCGCAACTGCCTTGTGGCGCTATCGAAGGAAGAGTCCCTGATGTCTAAACTTTTCCAGCACCGCTTCCGCGAGAAAGGGAGCCTATCGGGACATTCTTTCGGGAATATTTTTCTTGCCGCGCTCTCGAGCCTGAGCGGCGGTTTCGGCAGAGGGGTGGCCGAGGCCGGCAATGTGCTTTTCATAAAAGGCGACGTCATTCCCGTGACGCTCTCCGACGCGCGCCTGAAAGCCGAACTCGTCGGCGGCCGCTTTATAACGGGAGAACGGCGCATCTCTTCGCGCGCGCCAGGCGAAAAAATAAAAAAGATATTTCTCGTCGGCAAAAAAGTCCGGGTTTATCCGCCGGCCGCGTCGGCCGTGATGAACGCCGACTATATCGTATTCGGCCCGGGGTCGCTTTATACCTCGATAGTCACAAATCTGCTCGTTCCGGGACTTGCGAATGCTTTGAAGAAATCCCGCGCCAGCAAGATTTACGTCTCAAATATAATGACACAGCCCGGCGAAACCGACGGCTACACTTTGTCAGACCACGTAAATGCCCTCAGAGAGCGCGCCGGCGTTGATTTCGACTATATACTCGTTGACCGCTCGAAACTCGACCCCGAAGTGCTTGCGAGATACGCCGTAAGCGGCGCTCATCCCGTAATAGACGACCTTGCGGCGGGATATTCCGGCCGCGCCGAGACGCTCGGCGCGAAATTCGTGTCCGCTTCGCACTATGCCCGCCACGACTCCCGAAAGCTGGCGCGGGCCATTATGCGCGTCGCCCAAGGTCGCCGGAGGACCGAATGATACCCGTAATAGTCATAAGTCACGGCGGTATTGCCCGTGAACTCGTGGCGATGTCCCGTATTATCGTAGGCGAACACGATGCGCTCGATACGCTCGAAATAGCCTCCGCCTCGACGATAGATTCCGTGAAAGAGCGGATATCCCAAAAGGTTTCGGCATACGAGCGCGCCCCGGGTTTCGGCGGAGCGCTGATTCTTACCGACATGCTCGGCGGCTCATCGTGCAACGTTTGCGTGCCTCTAGTCGCCGGACATAAGGTGGCCATAGTCAGCGGAGTCAATCTTTATATGCTCCTGTCCGCTCTCAAAAATCGCGAGTCGCTCGCGCTCGACGAACTCAAAAAGCGCGTAATCGCCGACGGCATCAGAAGCATAGCCGACGTCTGCGAGATTTTCGTGAAATAAAAAATGACACTTGCTCTTGCCCGCATAGACGACCGCCTCGTTCACGCCCAGGTAATAGAGGGATGGCTCAAAGCCGTCGGCGCCGATACCGTCGTCCTTGTCTCCGACGACGTCGCCGCCGACGACATACAAAAGACTATGTATTCTTTGACCGTTCCCTACGGTATGCCGATAGAGTGCCTTTCCGTGGCCGAGGCCGCAAAAAAACTTCCGGCAATGATGGATTCGCCGTCGGCCGTGCTATTAATAATGCCGTCTCTTTCCGAGGCGATGGCGCTGGTGGGCGCGGGCGTAAAGATAAAATCTCTGAATGTCGGCGGGCTTCACGCGCGCTCGGGCAAAAAATTTTACACTCCGACCCTTTCGCTCGACGATAAAGATATTGATGTCGCCCGACGGCTCGAGGCGGCCGGAGTGGAGCTCGAAACGCGCGTTCTGCCGCTTGCCGAACGCGAGGGACTTTTCGAAGTCGTCGCCCGGGAGGCGTCCAAGCCGTCAGGCGCGCCCCCGGAAAAACCAACGCCCGAGAGAAAATGAAAAACCATTTTTGCCTTGTACTGCACAGCCATATACCATACGTCAGGAAGGCCGGAGTCTGGCCTTTCGGCGAAGAGTGGCTCCTCGAGGGAATGCTCGAGACTTATGTTCCGTTCATTGAGGCTTTCCGTCGCATCCGCGACAGATCCCAGAAAGCGTCATCGTCCGCCGCGGCGGCGGTTACCGTCGGTATAACACCGGTGCTGGCCGAACAGCTCGACGACGATTATTTCAAAGCGCGTTTCGTGGAATACGCGGACGACAGAATCCGCCGCGCCGGCGAGGATGCGGCCAGATTTTCGCGTTCGCGACAAACGCATCTTGAAGAACTCGCCCGACTTTATGAGCGCACTTTTAAGGAACGTCTCGAACAATTCAAGAAAATCGGCGGCGACATAATAGGCGAGTTCGCCACCCTGGCGAAGTCGGGTGTCATCGAACTGATAACGTCTTCCGCCACGCACGCATATCTGCCGCTTCTCTCTTTGGACTCTTCCATCCGAGCCCAGATAAAGACGGGCATAGAAAGCCACGCGCGTCTTTTCGGCGAGGCCCCGGCGGGCTTCTGGCTTCCTGAGTGCGCTTACCGTCCGGCTTACTTGGAAACAACGCCGACCGGGGGCAAGAGGACGAGAAAGGCTCTCGACGATTTTTTGCGCAAAGAAGGTATGCAGTATTTTTTCGTTGACACTCACGCCGTCGAAGGCGGGGCTACGTCCGTGTATTCCGACGCTTCAGCCGAGGTGGTAAAGCCGGCGAATGGCTCGAGCGCTCTTAAGGTATACCGAACCCGCTCCGGCGTAAAAGTCTTAGTCAGAAACCGCGAGGCCGGAAGACTTGTGTGGTCCAGCGAGATGGGTTATCCCGGCGACGGCGCTTACAGGGAATTTCATAAAAAAGATTCCGTCAGCGGGCTTCAATATTGGCGTATCACCTCTAAAAAAACCGACATAGGGGCCAAGGAGACGTATGACCCCGTCGCCGCAGTCAATATCACACGCTCGCACGCGACCCACTTCAAAAAGGTCATACGCGATATATTTCGTCATTATGGAGATTCCGCGTTTCCCAAGGCCGTTGTGGCGCCTTACGATTCGGAGCTTTACGGCCACTGGTGGCACGAGGGCATAGACTGGTTAGAGGCCGCGCTCGGCGAGATATCTTCGTCGGAAGTCGCCGTGTCCTCGGTGTCTTCATACTTGTCTTGCGTGAAAGAAACCTCGCCGGTGGATTTGCCCGAGACTTCGTGGGGCGACGGCGGCGGACACTATGTGTGGCTGAACCGAGAGACCGAGTGGATGTGGAGAATAATTCATGAGTGTGAGCGCAGGATGGAGGAGATACTCTCCACGGGTCATCGTCGAGGCGCCTCAAAAAACTCCGGCCGCGGGCTTTATGAGCGCGCGCTTTCGCAGGCCGCCCGCGAGAAACTGCTTCTTGAATCGTCGGACTGGGAGTTTTTAGTCACCACTCGCCAGGCCCGCGAATACGCGGAAAAAAGATTTCTTTCTCATTATAACAGGTTTACGGCCATAGCCGCCATGCTCGAAAAAGACGAAATCTCCGACGAGGATTCGCGGACGCTCGCCGCCTCTTGCGACGCCGACCGGATATTTCCCGACATAAATCCCGATAATTTCTCGACGCGCCGGAGGTAGAACAAAATATGTCCCGCACGACATTTCTTTTGGGTGTACACAACCATCAGCCCGTAGGCAATTTCCCCGAGGTTTTCGAGGCGGGCTACCGCATGTCCTACCGGCCTTTCATGGAAATGATGAAGAGATTTCCGCGGCTCAAATGGTCGTTGCATTTGAGCGGCATACTATGGGATTTTATGAAGGACAAACACCCCGAGTACGTGGCCGCCGCCAAAAAAATGTGCGACGCCGGCCGCTTGGAAATTCTCTCCGGCGGATATTACGAGCCGATTCTCGCGGTCATCCCCGACAGGGACAAGTTGGCGCAGATAAAAAAGCTCAGCGCGTTCATTAAAAATAATTTCGGCCAGACGCCGCGGGGCATTTGGCTTACCGAGCGCATCTGGGAGCCGTCGCTGCCGAAGTTTCTCTCGTCGGAAGGAATAGAATATACGCTTACCGATGATTATCATTTCATTTCGGCCGGAATGAAAGAAGATGCTCTGAGAGGATATTATGTGACGGAAGACGAGGGGTTCAAACTTAACATATTTCCCATATCGCAAAAGCTCAGATATTATGTTCCGTTCGATACGGTGGAAAGGACGATAGAACTTTTCTCATCGGCGCGAGGATTCAATTCGTCTCTTACAATGGGCGACGACGGGGAAAAATTCGGTATGTGGCCCAAGACGAACGAGCACGTTTACGGCAAGGGCGGCGACATCGAGTCGGGGTGGCTTTTCAGATTTTTTTCGGCGCTCTCGAAGAACTCGTCGTGGCTTGACACGAACACTTTTTCGGGATTCATGGACGCTCACCGCCCGACGGGCAGGGTCTATCTGCCGTCGGCGTCTTATTTCGAGATGTCGGAGTGGACGCTCCCGCCGGCTTCCCAACTTGAACTTGAGAATCTCATTCATCTTTGCCAGAAAGACAACCGCTTTGCGAACGCCCATAAGTTTTTGCGCGGCGGTTTCTGGCGGAACTTTCTTACCAAGTATTCGGAATCGAACAATATGCACAAGAAGATGCTCCGTGTCAGCGAGCGTATCGCCTCCGCTCTTTCTTCGTCGTCATGCGCAATCCCGTCCACACCCAAAACCGCCGCGCGATTCGTCAAAGCCGCCGAGCATCTCTACGCCGCGCAGTGCAACTGCGCTTACTGGCACGGGGTCTTCGGCGGGCTTTACCTGCCGCATCTGCGCAAGGCCGTCTACGAAGAACTCATCCTCGCCGAGAAAGCGCTTGCTCCGCGGAAATTTGACGTCATCGTGTCGTTCACCGATATAGACAAAGACGGCCGCGACGAAATCGCCATCGAGGGAAAATCGCAAAATCTTTATTTGAGCCCCGCGCGCGGAGGGTGCCTTTACGAGTGGGACGTCTATGAACCGGCGTCGAACATGCTCAATGTTCTGACCCGTCGCTACGAGGCCTATCACGAAAAAATAAAGCAGTCTTTGCCCGCCGCCAAGGAGTCTTCCGACGGAGCGTCCACTATCCACGGCATAGTCAAGATGAAGGAAAAAAACCTTGAGCGGTATCTTAATTACGATTGGTATGACCGCGCATCTCTGCTGGATCATTTTTTCGGCGCGGGCGTATCTTTGGAGGATTTCAGAGAGTGCCGTTTCAAGGACTTGGGGGATTTTACGCTGGAGCCGTATACCGCCGAAATAATCGGCGGCAAGATAACGCTTCGCCGCGAGGGGACCGTCCGCACCGCTGCGGGAGCGCGCAATATCGTCGTCGAAAAAACACTGACGCCATCGGCCGCCTCGGCGGGCTTTACTGTCGCGTATAAAATCACGAACGCTTCCGTGTCGCCGGCGGAGTTTATGTTCGGCTCCGAGTTCAATCTGGCGTTTTTCGCGGGTTTTCCGTCGCAGGAAATATCCTCGTCGGAGAACTTGATGCTGAACGATAAAGTCACGGGACTCACGTTCGTCGCGGACGTCCGTCCGGCCTCGGCGATATGGCTTTTCCCTGTGGAGACGGTCTCGCTTTCCGAAGACGGATTTGAGCGCACTCTGCAGGGCGGCTGCGTTCTATT
The DNA here is from genome assembly GCA_030018875.1 of Endomicrobiia bacterium. Classification (GTDB taxonomy): domain Bacteria; phylum Elusimicrobiota; class Endomicrobiia; order PHAN01; family PHAN01; genus PHAN01. The sequence goes on from JASEHK010000081.1 coordinate 6,184, forward strand.
CGCCCGTAGTTTCCGTCTGAAAGGCGGAGCGTCGGACGAATTATCAATCGCGGTCTCGTGGACAAAATGAAATGAATGACATATTTTTTGCTCTCGTATCCGCTTTGCTGGCTATGGACGCCGTCGTTTTCGGACAGTTCGGCTTTTCAAGACCCATCGTCTGCGGCCCCGTGGCCGGTTTTCTCGTCGGAGATCCTCTTATGGGTCTTCGCGTCGGCGTGATACTCGAACTGATATGGATAAACACCATTCCCATCGGCACGACCCTGGCGCCGGATGTCGCGGTCGCTTCGCTGCTGACGGTATTCTGGAGCGCCGCCGCGAAATATTGCGGGGCGCCCGAGGGAGTCGTAGTCGTGACGGCAATGGCCGCGGCTCTTCCGGTCAGCATGATTTTCAGAAAACTGTCAGAACCGAAAGAAGAAAACATAAATCAACTCCAGCTTTATCTTCATTTTTTTAATATCAAGAAAGG
>JASEHK010000082.1 GCA_030018875.1 Endomicrobiia bacterium
TGAAGAATACAGGCAGTGTATTGACTATTCCCAAAAAAATGACCAAGGGCGAAGAACTAATTATTTTGACACGCAGGGAGTATGAAAATGCCGTTTGTCGTAGTAGGGAAATTTTAGGAGTACTGAAAATTATCGCCGAGGGTGAACAGGCATACCGCGAGGGAAATACCATATCAGCGTCTTCTTTGGACGAGGCATTAAAAATCTATGCCAAGCGTTGAAATTAAGAAAATCCATTTTGCGCCAAGATTTTTTAAATCATTCGGGAAACTTCCAACTCATATACAAATACTCGCCAGAAAAAAGGACGCTCTGTTTCGCTTAAATCCTTTTGCGTCTCAACTCCAAACGCATAAACTCAAAGGTTCATTGTCCGGCATATGGTCATATTCCGTAAATTATCAATATAGATTGCTTTTTCGTTTTATTAAATCCGATGAGGTTTTATATTATGACATCGGGACACATGAGGTTTATTGATGAACATAATAGTATGTATCAAACAGGTTCCAAACACCACCAACGTTCAGATAGACGAAAAGACCGGCACGCTCAAGAGAGAGGGCGTCGAAGCCGTCATAAATCCATTCGACGAGTACGCCATTGAAGAAGGCGTGCGCCTGAAAGAGCGTTTCGGCGGCAGGGTTACCATTATTACGATGGGTCCTCCTCAGGCCGAAAAAGCCCTCAGAGACGCTCTCGCCCGAGGCGCGGACGACGCGATACTCGTAAGCGACAGGGCGTTCGCGGGCGCCGATACATGGGCCACCTCATACACGCTCGCAAGGGCGATTCGCACGCTGGGAGAATATGACATTATAATATGCGGAAAACAAGCCACCGACGGCGACACCGCGCAGGTCGGTCCCGGCGTGGCGGAAATGCTCGATGTTCCTCACGTCGCCCACGTAAAAAAAATAGAGAACATAGAAAACAATCTGATGACCGTCGAAAGAATGATGGAAGACGGATACGATGTGATAGAGGCGCCGCTACCCGCTCTTGTGACCGTTGTAAAAGAAATCAATACGCCGCGTCTGCCGTCTCTTAAAGGGATGCTCGCGTCGAAAAAAGCCGTTATACCGCACTGGGGAGCCAAGGAACTCGGCGCCGACAAAGACAGCATAGGACTTGCCGGATCACCCACTCAGGTTATGAAAATATTCTCTCCTCCTCCTCGGTCCGGCGGCGAAACGCTTTCCGGAACACCCGACGAAATGTCCCGTTCCCTCGTCGAAAAACTTCAAAATCTCAAGGTGATTTAATGCTGTGCGACATAAATAAAGATTGGATTGTAGCCGCTGTCCTTGGTCGGCATAGCCAAGCCCCGCCTTGGCGGGAGCAACTATCTTTAGGTAACAAGGTGATTTGAAATGGCCAACGAAATCCGCGTCATCAAAGAAAAATGCACCGGCTGCATTCTGTGTTTCAGGGAGTGTATGTTCGGCGCTATCAGTATAATAGACGAAGAGCGGCAGATTTCCGACGGCCGCAGGATAAAAAAACTCGCCCGGATAGACCTCGACAAATGCACATTCTGCGGCGCTTGCGTCGCGGCTTGCAAGAAGTTTGCGGCGATAGAGCTTAAAAAAGAAGAGTCGGCCGTGCATCTCGACATTGACCCGTCGCATTACCGCGGGATATGGATTTATGCCGAACAGCGTCACGGGGAAATATCGCCCGTGGTTTACGAACTCATTTCCGAAGCCCGCCGCCTTGCCGACAAACTCGGAGTGAAACTATCGGCAGTACTGATGGGCGACAAAATCGAGTCCAAGGCCAAAGACCTTATATACTACGGCGCCGACAAGGTTTATATTTTCGACGACCCTGTTCTGGCCGAGTTTCAGGACGACCCCTATTCGGAGCTTTTGGCCAAATTAATAGCCGAGGAAAAGCCCGAGATAGTTTTGATGGGAGCCACGAACATCGGACGGTCTTTCGCCTCCCGCGTCGCCGCCAAAATTCGCACGGGGCTCACCGCCGACTGCACCGCCCTCGATGTGGACGTGTCCACGCGCAATCTTTTGCAGACGCGCCCGGCCTTCGGCGGAAATATAATGGCCACGATTTTGACTCCGAGCCACCGCCCGCAGATGGCGACCGTCAGGCACAAGGTCTTCAAGCCCGCCGCGCCCGAGCCGTCGCGCAAGGGCGAAGTCGTCAGGAAAAACGTCAACCATTCGGAGTTGGTCGTCCGCACGAAGTTTTTGAAGTTCGTCAAGGACGCCTCGGCCAAAGTCAATCTCGCCGACGCCGACATCATCGTCTCAGGCGGCCGGGGCTTGGGCAAACCGGAAGGATTCAAATTGCTCGAAGAACTCGCCGAAGCCCTCGGAGGAGCCGTCGGGTCGTCGCGCGCCGCAGTAGACGCGGGATGGATAGCGTATTCCCATCAGGTCGGCCAGACCGGCAGGACTGTCAGCCCCAAAATATACGTGGCCTGCGGAATTTCCGGACAAATCCAGCATCTCGTCGGAATGAACTCTTCCGACATAATCATAGCGATAAACAAAGACGCGTCATCCCCGATGATGAAGATGGCGTCCTTCGCCCTCGAAGGCGACATCTACGAAATCGTTCCCGCCCTGATAAAAGCCATCAAGGAAAGATAATTTCAAACAGATTAAATTGATTTATGAAAAAAATCCGGGTCATTTCGGATTAGTTCCGGTGTCTTTCAAGTAGTTCCGCTCCGTTTCAAATTACATCTCGACTTTCAAAAAAGGGGGGGAATTGCGCAAAATAACCGCGCAAAGCTTGTGGCCGCAAAAAAGGGGGAGTTTCATAGAGTATAAAATATGCGCAAGAAAATCGTCATCGTCGGCGCGGGCGCGATGGGCACGCTTTTCGCGGCTCTTCTTTCGCGCTCGACGGGCATAGAAGTTACTCTCGCAGCAAAGACGCCGTCGGCGGCGTCTCGTCTCAGAAAAAAAGGAATAATACTGACCGGCGCAGCCTCGCGCCTTCGCGTCCCGCCGAAAAAAATCGAAATCGTTTCCCCTGCCGACCTTGCGCGCCTCAAGTCCCACCGCCGGAAAGACTCCCGCGTACATTCCGCCGACATCGCCGTAATTCTGGTAAAATCTTTCGATACCGCCTCCGCCGTCAGAGATTTTGCGCCGCTTATCGGCAGGGAGACCGTCGTTCTGACTTTTCAAAACGGTCTGGGCAATGTCGAGGCCATAAAAAAAACTCTCGACGAAATTCTGCCGCGGCGCCTGAGACCGTCCGCGATTCTATCCGGAGCCACCACCGTCGGCGCGACACTTATAAAACCCGGCGTCGTCGTCCATACGGGCGAAGGCGAAACGCTCATCGCCTACGACTCGGCGCGGGAGAGAAAATATGCCGCCCGCTCTTGTGAACTTTTGGCCGGAGCCGGAATAAAAGTCAGGGCCGTCCGCGGCTCGGCCTCTATCCTCTGGTCGAAACTCATCGTCAACGCCGCCATCAACCCCGTCGGCGCGTTGTTTCTTGAAACCAACGGAGAGATACTCAAAAACGATTTCGCTTTGAGTATGACTCTTAATGCCGCCCGCGAAGCCGCGGCCGTGGCCCGCGCCGAAAATATCCGCCTGCTTTATCGGTCGCCATCCGCCAAAGTCAAATCAGTTCTTGCCTCGACGTCTCGAAATAAAAACTCCATGCTTGGGGACATTCTCTCGGGCCGTCCGACGGAAATTGACGCCATAAACGGCGCGGTTTTGCGCGTTGCGAAGCGTCTGGGTGTTTCGGCGCCGTACAATCGCGTGTTGCGCAACAGCGTGAGAATTTGTCGTTAATTTTTCTTTTTTGAAACTCTCCCCGTCGTATTATGCGTCGGTTTTCGTCGGATTTTGTATAATAATCGCGGCTTTCGGGTCAGCGATTGTCCGCTACGGCTTCGCTAATTTCGTGCCCGAAATCCCGATAAACATATCAAGTTCAACATCCGATAAATGATGAATAAAAACTTTTTGGCCGTATCGGGCTCGCCGCGCGATATGGGTCGCCGTCAGGGCTCCGAGTTCGCGGCGGACATCAAGGGAACGTTCAAAAGAGTTCTCGGTTTTGAAGGCATAAAACTCGTCAAACCTTTTTTTCTGCCCAACGCCGTATTCGGATTGCTCGTAAAGCGCGAGATTACGTCCAAGTGGCTCTCAAATATAAAGGTGGTCGCGCCGCACCAGTACGAAAGATTCGAGGGCATATCCGAAGGCTCCGGCGCTCCGTTGGCCGAGCTTCTCTCAATACAGGCGTTGGAGGTAATGGCCGACGACGTGTCGCTCGTCATAGAAGGTTGCTTCTCAGCCGCTTTTGCGCCGTCCAGAACGTCCGACGGGGAGCCCGTCGTGGTCAAAAATTTCGATTTCATACGCGATTTCGCCGACGACAATATCGCCCGCCTCTCTTCCCCGCAAAACGGTTTCGCCAGTTTTGAGCTTACTTATAAACAGATAACCGGCTCCCACGACGGGATGAATGAAAAGGGGCTGGTAATAACGTACAACTACGGACTTACCGTCGAGAAAACCCAAGCCCGCCTGCCGATAACTCTTTTGGTTCAGGAGATGCTCGAAAACTGCGCTACCGTCGAGCATGCTCTTGCGCTGGTGGGGAATTTCCGTTTTCCCAACGCGGCCATACTCACCATCGCCGACGCTTCTGGAGCGGCCGCTTCCGTCGAGATAACTCCGGAACATATCGCGGTGCGTCGGCCACAAGACGGCATTTTAGTCAACACGAACTTCTTCTCCTGTCATGAGACCGTCAAATACGACATTCCGCGCTCGGCCAGATATTCCAAAAAGGCCCCCGCCGGAATAAGGGGCCGCAGAATACACGAGACCAACGAGTTGAGATACACTCGCGCCGTCGAGATAATCAAGACGACCAAGAAGCTCGGCGAAGAGGACTTCATAAAGCTTTTGTCCGACCATTCCCTCGGCGCGGCGGGCTCCGAGGACACCATTTGCCGTCACGGGGATTTCTTCAGGACACAGGTCTCGGCGATTTTTTATCCGCGCCGCCGCCGGATATTAGTGGCTTTCGGTTTTCCGTGCTCTTCTGAGTTCAGCGAGTATGTTTTTTGACGGTATAAAGTCACACGTATCCGCCAAAAACTCGACGGAGCGACAAAATGCTCGATAAATCGCACCACTGCATATTTGGTTTTTTTTTGGTATTTTTTGTAGCGGTCGCATTTATGCGACATCAACATAAAGCAATAGTTTTACCGGATACCTGTGAGATAAAGTGAAAAAAATAACCGACATATTTACGGCGGGCAAGCCCACGCTTTCGTTCGAGTTTTTTCCGCCCAAGACGCCCATGGGGAGAATCAAGCTTTACGAAAAGGTCTCGGCTTTCGCCGCGTTGAAGCCGGATTTTTTCTCCGTGACCTACGGGGCCGGCGGAGGCACCAGAGAGTTCACGCAGGAGGTCGCCTTCGAGCTCCAAAAGAGATTTGGTGTTCCGGTAATGCAACACCTCGCCGCCGTCGGGCATTCGGCGGACGATGTGAGAAATATTCTGGATAATATGAAATCCCGCGGCATACGAAACGTTATGGCCTTGCGTGGAGACGCGCCCGAAGGCCTCCCGTCGCCTGAATCTTCCGTCGAGGAGTTCCCGCACGCCTCGAATCTCTGCGCTTTTATCCGTCGCGAATACGACGGTCATTTCGCCATAGGAGTCGCGGGCTATCCCGAAGGTCATCCCGATTGCTCCGACCCGTCCGCGGGCGCGGAGCATCTCAAAAAGAAACTCGCCGCCGGCGGAGAGTTCGTGGTGACGCAGCTTTTTTTCGACAACAAAAAATATTTCGAATACGCGCGGTTATTATCGGAGCGCGGCGTAAATGTCCGGGTGATTCCCGGAGTGCTTCCTATAACGGATTACGGCCGTCTTATGTCTTTCTGTCTGAAATGCAAGGTCGAGATACCGGCGGCCGTACATGAAAAATTCCGTCCGCTCGCCGACGACCCCGCCGCGACCTTTGAGGCCGGCGTTAAGTTCGCGCGCTCCCAGTGCGAAGAACTCTTGTCGCGCGGCGCGCCGGGTCTTCATATCTATACGTTGAACCAGTCCGAGGCTGCGTTGGCTTCGGTGGAGAGCTTAATAAAATGAAGCGTCGAAATGTTTACGGCTCGTCCGGCGACAAAATATCGTCGTATATCGCGGCGCTGTCGTCGGCGGAGCCGTCTCCCGGCGGCGGTTCGGCCGCGGCGTTCGCGGCGGCGCTCGGCGCGGCCTGCGCCTTGAAAGCGATGGTATTCACCTCCCTTGAAAAAATCCCCGCGCGCTCGCGCAGACGTTTCAGGGCGGCGTCGGCTGTTCTCGGAAAATCGCTCGGCGCATTTAAGAGAGCCGTCGTGGCGGATGCGCGGGCTTATTCGGCCGCGGCCTCGGCTCGCAAAGCCGTCGGACGGGCGAGTTCGCTTTCGCTCAAGCGGCGCGCCGTTCGGCGTTTGGCGGTCGCGCTCCTCCGCGCCGCCTCGGTGCCCGACGGCGTGGCCGTCGGCGCTCGCGCGTGTCTGCGGGAAATATCAGCCGTTAAAAATATCTTGAACAAAAACT